>CAYFVL010000051.1:0-25123 GCA_964346405.1 uncultured Fibrobacterota bacterium | reverse complement strand
TTATCCGGTCGTTGAGATTCACCGAGCGAAGCTCAAGAGTCTGTTTTCGCGAAAAGGCAAGAAGCTGGTTGGTAAGCGCGGACGCCCGATTCCCCGCATTGAGGATTGCATCCGAGAATCTCTTTTCCGGACCGCTCTCAGGCAGACCCTCATGGAGGATGTCCGCGTAACCGATAATCGCCGAAAGAAGGTTATTGAAATCATGAGCGACACCTCCGGCAAGCTGACCTACCGCCTCCATTTTCTGCGATTGCCGTAACTGCTCTTCAGCCCGCATCCGCTGTTCTTCGGCTTCCACCTGGTCGCTGATATCACGCCCTACGGACTGAAGTTCGCCCTTATTCGCACCCTTGTATTCGATAATACGTGTGGTCCATTCCTGCCAGCCCACCGATCCGCGGGGCAGGCTGATCCGATGCGAATGAACGGCGGTGGGATTCTTCGAGGAAAGGCGATCTATTTTTCGACGAAGCGCCCCGGCTTCATCCTCCATGAGTGGATCGTAAAATGATCGTGTCGCCACGCGGTCTCGATCAATCCCAAACTCACGACAGTACGCGTTGTTGGCGAATTTGAGAGTACCATCAGGGTCCCATCGTACAATATAGTCTAATTGATCTTCAACTATCGCCCGATATCGTTCCTCGCTTTCTCGCAGAGAATCTTCCATCTTCTTTCGAGGGCCAATATCCCTCACCGATGCGATTATTCGGGGAAGACCGTCGATCACGGCTCGTTTCAGATCCACTTCCGTCCAGAAGAAGTACCCTTCGGAATGATACGATCGCCACTGGAAAACCTGATCTTCTCCTGCTGCCGCTTTACACAGATTCCCGAACGCTTTTTCTTTTGTATACGGTCCTTCTCCCGACACCCTCTGAAACATCGGGAGACCTAACATCTCCTCTCGCTTCAACCCGAATAGCTCGCAGGCTTTCCGATTTACATCGACCACCCGGTACGAATCGATTTCATGAATGAAGATTGCATCGCTTACCGAATTGAATATTGATTCATATGTCTGACGAGCACTGTTCAATTCATTACGGGATTTTGTAAGGCGAAATGTGTATGAAAGCACCAGATAGGCGAGAACCGCCACCGCAACGCAGAAGAACAACGCAAGAACAAAGGCGAGATCCATCCCAATAGGCCACGGGTGGTTTTCAGGACGATCCTGAGCCGTTACAATCCACCGCCGGCCCAGAACCCGAGAGGTAAAGTGGGGCAGATTCGCTTTAGTCGCCTCCGCGGAAAGTGTATTGTATATAACGGAATCTTCGAGTTGGACTCGAAGACGTTCCTGCTTAAGAAGCGCCCGAGCCTGAACATCCCGAAAAAGCTCCTCAATGTGAAATGCAGCCGCCAGCACACCATGAAACCCCGCGGAATCGGTTATGGGATACCACAGGATAATACCCATTCTTCCGGAGACAAGACGCATGGGGGGACTGAGGCTGGGTTTTGCCGATTTGCGGAGCGTTCGATGCAACTCTTTTCTGAAAGGAAGTTGGGACAGATCCTTGCCGACAAGATTCTTTCCTCGCTCGCGGGGTATTGATACTCGGCAAATGAATCCGGTATCCAGATAATTTACCAGATGGAATGTCTTTTCACGCTCTACGATCCTTTGGGCCGTTGTTGAAAACCTATCTTTTTGCTCCTGAGAGGCGCCTGAGAACCAGATATCCCGCATGAGTGCCACATCGTTCAAACGCTCGAGAATCACGCTTTCGATCGCCATCAGCATCCGATTGGACACCATCGCGACTCTCGATTCGGCCGTTGCGGCTTGAAGACCCTTCTCGTGATGCCACAAAGAGAACACGAAAGCCGAGGAAACCACAAACAGACCTAAAGCCACGATAAACGGGGTTCTCATCTCGTGAAGCAGAGACGAAAGCCGTTCACGGCCTTGGCGCATACTCGAAAATCGACGCTCAATTTCGGTTCTCATTTTCTTCCCGCATGCTGAACCGGAAAAACCACATAATATTAAACATACACAATAACGCCGGTTTGCGGGATCAATTTTCGGCTATTCTCTCACAAAAGCACGAGCAGCTTCCCGGAAGATTGTTCTTGCCTCAGCATTCCAATAACCACCGCAACGACAATCCTGGCTAGCCGGCTTTTCGTTGGCTGAGGAATTCGCGCAAGAATCTTGCCGTGTGAGAGGTTTCGTATGCTTTCACGAGTTCGGCTGGAGGGCCTTCGGCGACAATTTGTCCTCCGGCATCACCGCCTTCAGGTCCAAGATCCAGTATCCAGTCGGCTTCGGCCACGATATCGAGGTTGTGTTCAATCACCACGACGGTATTCCCGGCATCGACCAGGCGTCGAAGAACACGTATCAGTTTTTCTACATCGGCCATATGCAACCCGATAGTCGGCTCGTCCAATACGTACAGAGTTCCGGCCTGTTTCGTACCCGCGCCCCGACCGGGTCTCCCCGATCCCACCTTTGCAAGTTCGGTGACCAGTTTAATTCGCTGAGCTTCACCACCGCTCAGTGTCGGGCTCTGCTGCCCCAGAGTCAGGTATCCCAGACCGACATCCTGCAAAAGGGCGAGGGCATGACGAATCGACGAATGAGCCTCGAAAAACTCCAGCGCCTCGTCGACATTCATCTGAAGCACTTTCCCGATACTTTTCCCTTTGAAACGAACCGAAAGCGTTTCGTCGTTAAACCTTATGCCACCGCACTCTTCACAGGTCACGGGAACATCGGGCAGAAAGCTCATTTCTATTCGTTTGACTCCCTGTCCTTCGCAGGCATCGCAACGACCACCCCGCACATTGAACGAAAAACGACTTGGAGTGTACCCCCGAATGGCGGCTTCGGCGGTTTGGGCGAACAGTTTTCTGATATTGTCCCAGAACCCGACATACGTAGCGGGACACGAACGCGGAGTGCGCCCTATCGGTGTCTGATCGACCTCGAGAACCCGTCCTACCAACTGATAGCCGTCGATCCCCTCATATCCGGCCGATTTATTTTTCGATCCCCCCTTACCTTTCTTCTTCGCCAGACGTTCCCGAAGACCGTCGTGCAGGATATTGCGAACCAAGGTGCTTTTTCCGCTACCGCTTACCCCGGTTACACACACCAGACGTTCCAACGGGACTGTCGCATCGATACCTTTCAGGTTGTGCAGATCGGCCGATCGAATAATGATTTCTTTTCCCGTGGAAACAAAATGCTCTCCCGGAGGAGCAATCGGATGTTGTAATGGGTTCCGAAGAAACCTTCCGGTGACCGATTCCCGGCTCCGAAGGAGACTTTTCAGGGTTCCCTGGGCCAGGACCTTTCCCCCAAGCTTTCCCGCACCGGGGCCAAGATCCACGATGTATTCCGCACTGCGTATGGTGTCCTCATCATGTTCCACAACTACGACCGTATTGCCCTTTTTCTCGAGTTTTTTCAGTGTATCCAGGAGCATACGGTTATCCCGTGAATGAAGACCGATTGTGGGTTCATCGAGTACATAGCACACCCCCCTCAGATTCGAGCCAAGCTGTGAGGCGAGCCGAATTCGCTGCGCTTCTCCCCCACTGAGTGTGGGAGCGGCCCGATCCAAAGTCAGATACGACAAACCAACATCGCCAAGGAAACTCAGTCGGGACGCCAATTCAGCCCTTATATCGCGTGCGATTTCCGCCTCTCTTCCCTTTAATCTGAGCCCGTTGAAGAAATCCTGTGCCTGGTCCACCGACATCGCCGTATAATCAGCAATCGAGTGGTCACGGTATCGAATCGCCAGGGCCTCGGGACGAAGCCGTTTTCCTTCACAGGAGGAACAGACGGTTTCATCTCCATCCCACCAGGCATTCCACCAGACCTCCTCACCAGTCTGTTCTTCATCGAACCCATGCATTTGAAGACCGGTCCCAAAACACTGGTTGCACCAACCGTGTTTGGAATTATACGAAAACATGCGCGGATCGGGCTCCTCAAAGCTTCGACCACAGCTCCGACAGGATCGAAGAGTTGAGTAGACCTTCTCGTCTCGTCCGCGGCAGGAAACATACACCACCCCGTCTCCAAGATCCAACGCATGATCCATCGCCGCTTCGAGTTCGTGCTCCCGCGACGGTGAAACCGTAAGCTGTGCTACCGGAATCTCGATATTGTGTTCTTTGTAGCGATCGAGCCGGGGCCATGCGTCGGTGGAAACCAGTTTCCCATCGACCCGCAAGTGCGAAAAACCTTTTCCCCGTGCCCACTCGGCCAAATCGGTATAATACCCTTTTCGCCCAATCACGCGGGGTGACAGTATCGTGATTTTCTTGTTTCGATATCCTCGCAGAATCTCGGCGAAAATTTCTTCACGGGACCGTGGCTCGATCGGTATATGGCAGTCCGGACAGTACTGCACACCGAGCTTTACAAACAACAGTCGGAGGAAATGATAGATCTCGGTTACTGTCGATACGGTGCTTTTTCTTCCCCCACGGCTCACCCGTTGCTCGATAGCCACGGTCGGCGGGATTCCGAATATCGCGTCCACATCGGGGCGTGCGGCCAACTGCACAAACTGGCGAGCGTAAGCATTGAGTGACTCGAGATAACGCCTACGCCCTTCCGAAAAAAGTATATCGAACGCCACCGTGCTCTTTCCGCTCCCGCTGATGCCGGTTACCACGGTAAATTTATCCCGCGGAATTCGAATACTTACGTTCTGAAGGTTGTGTTCACGGGCATTGTGAATCTGAATATCCCGAAGTGGACGGCTCTGTGGTTTCCGGACCGCGTACGCGGGAGCAGCCTCCGCGACGCCGGTTCCCGCACTGCCGGACCTCAGATATGATGCCAACGCCCGACCGGTATACCCAAGCTTTTTCTCCGCAAACATTTCCGGTTCACCCACGCCGGTAACACGTCCACCCGCGCCGCCGCCTTCAGGGCCCAAATCGATGATCCAGTCCGAAGCTGCAATAACGTCAAGATTATGCTCAATAAGAATGACCGAATTCCCCCGCTCCACGAGCCGGCGAAGTGCTCCCAGAAGCGTCGCGATATCGCTGAAATGCAATCCGGTGGTGGGCTCGTCAAACAGAAACAAGGTATGCGGGCTCGGCGACTTCTTTGTGGCGACCAGTTGTCCGGCCAGCTTCAGACGCTGGGCTTCACCGCCACTGAGCGTCGGTACCGGCTGTCCGAGTTTCATATAATCCAACCCTACCGCTCGCAGCGGTTCGAGTTGCCTGATCACGGTCGGTTCATACCTGAAAAAATCACAAGCCTCCGTTACGGTCATATCGAGGACTTCGGCAATAGAGGCCCTGCGAAAAAGCTTGACATCAAGTATTTCCTTCCGAAAACGGGCGCCGTCGCAATCAGGACAACGTAAATACACATCACTGAGGAATTGCATTTCCACGTGCTGAAACCCGTTTCCCGAACAGGTCGGACATCGACCATTTCCTGAGTTGAAACTGAATGTCCCGGCCGTGTATTTCCGTTTCCGAGCAAGGGGTTCGAATGCAAAAAGCTCCCGAATTTTCCCTAACGCACCCACATAACTCGCCGGATTAGATCGAGTGGTTTTGCCGATTGGTGACTGATCCACCAAAACGACGTCGGCAATTCCTTCGCTGCCACTGACATCACGATGCTTTCCGGGCTGCTCCGTGGGTTTTCCCAGAATACGGCACAACGCACGATACATAACATCCCGCACCAGCGTTGACTTGCCCGATCCGCTCACCCCCGTAACACACACCAGTTTCCCCAACGGAAAAGCCACATCGATATCGCACAGATTGTGCTCGCAGGCCCCCCGTACTTCGAGAATACCGGCGTCATTGTCGCGCGAGAAACCCGAAGCATTCTCTTCGGATTGCAGGTATACCTTTTTTCTACCGGAGAGGTAGTCCGCGGTAACCGACGTACGGCTTCGCAGCAATGCGGGTATTGATCCGTTGAACACGATCTCTCCTCCGTGCTCCCCGGGACCCGGCCCCATATCGATCACCCGATCCGCCGCACGTATAACCTCCGGATCGTGCTCGACCACCAGAAGTGTATTGCCGGCATCCCGAAGCCTATGCAAAATCCCGATCAACCGATTGATATCACGCGAGTGAAGACCGATGCTTGGCTCATCCAGCACGAACAATGCTCCTACCAGCGATGTACCAAGTGCGGTTGTCAGGTTTATGCGCTGCACCTCTCCCCCGCTCAGCGTGCGGGACTGACGGTCGAGCGTCAAATACCCGAGTCCCACCTCCACAAGGTAGCCCAACCTGGTTCTGATCTCGTCAAGGACCAGTTTGGTGGCCTCATCCAGCGGGGTTGGGAGAGTCAGATTCTCAAACCATCTCAGGCATTCGTCAACGGGTTTTTTCATTACTTCGTGAATGTTCAATCCCGCGCCAGGCCCTATCCGCCACAAAAGAGACGCGGGTCTGAGACGAGCGCCGTTGCAGGCGGGACACTCGTGATATGAACGGTAACGGGACAAAAGGACGCGTATATGCATTTTGTATGACTTCTTCTCGAGCCAATCGAAAAACCCTCGTACACCGTACCATTTTCCATCCTCCCACTCTCCCTCCCCGTCGAGTACCCAGCTCCTGTGGGACTCGGGCATTTTCGCCCAGGGAGTGTTCATCGGGATTTTGCGGCTTTTTGCGAATCGAAGTAAATCGACTTTGCATTCGAGATAGCTTGAGGATTCAAACGGTTTGATTGCTCCCTCTGCCGGCGATTTGCTCTTGTTGGGAATCACCAGATCATGATCGACCCCGATCACCCGTCCGAAACCACGACAGGTTTCACAGGCGCCTAATGGTGAGTTGAACGAAAAAGCGTTAGGGGTCGGATCTTTATAATGTATATCGCAATGTGCGCAGTGCAGGTCATTTGAAAACTTTAGCTCCTCTTCATCTCTCGCGTCCTCGGCCACAAATGCCGAAACCTTCCCCTGCCCGAACTTGAGCGCCGCCTCTAAATCCTCCACGATGCGGCTCTTTTTGCCGGAACCGAATCGCACGCGATCCTGGACAACGTGAAGTACTGCGCCATCCCGCCGGTGAATTCTATGATACCCCTGTTGCGCGAGACGTTCCAGAACCTCTTCTTCTTTGAAATTTGCCGGGATCGTAATCGGGAAGGTGATTGCTACCCGGGGCGGATTCTCCTTTGAGGAAGAAAGACGCTTCCGAAGTGCCTGATAGATGCTTTCGGGAGTGTCTCGCTTTACCAACTTCCCACAACTCTCACATTCCAGGTGGGCGGCACCGGCAAACAGCAGCTTCAGGTGGTCATTCAGCTCCGTCATTGTGCCGACCGTTGAGCGAGAAGTACGAACCGGATTGTTCTGCTGGATTGCGATTGCCGGCGGAATCCCCTCGATCTTGTCGGTCCGAGGCTTATCCATTCGGTCGAGAAACTGCCGAGCATACGGAGAGAACGTCTCCACGTATCGACGCTGCCCTTCGGAATAGATGGTGTCAAAAGCCAATGACGATTTCCCCGACCCCGATACCCCCGTCACCACGATCAGTTCATTCAGAGGCAGATCGAGGTCAATAGCCTTCAGGTTATTCTGACGGGCCCCACGAATGCGGATACTCCGGTTTGGGGTCGATTTCTTCATATCTTATTCCTTCTCGTTTTCTCTACCACAGTACCCGGATCCGGATACCATTCTCGAAACCCAAAATAGCACCTTCCATGACCACCGGTGATTCTCCCTCAGCCATTCCAGTCCGCCTTTCTCAGAACAAATCGAATGCAATGCGTCCGACGTAATACGTCAAGAGAGATACGGGCTTCGGGTAGTTGGAATTGCTTCGGGAACACATGAGGGGCAAATACAGGCCGTTTCCCTCGTCTCCGACTTGCGAATCTATCGGGAAAACCTTATGTTTGATCTGTAGCAAACATTCGGAGGTGAATTGAAATGATGTACAATTTGTATTCAAAAGTTCTCATTCTGAGTCTAATCCTGATTGCAGCAGGTAGCTGCAATGAACCAACCGAGCACTCGGTGGTGATTACAAACCCCTACGAAGACGTGGACTGGTCCTCCTGGACTCTGCACACCGTTAACCTTCACACGCATACCACCCAAAGCGACGGACAAATGAGTCCTTCCGAAATAATCGACGCGTACAAAGAACTCGGCTATGCCGCACTAGCCATTACGGATCACAACAAGTACACCTGGCCGTGGAACACCTGGGGACGAGACACTCTCACCGACGGTCTGGCTGCGATTCCGGGTTGTGAGCCTTCGCGGCATGACCACGTAAACAGCTTTTTCTGCGATTACGACGGTGCCTCGGGCAACATCGAAATTACTCTGGATTCCATCACAAATAAAGGGGGCCTGGCCCAGATCAACCATCCGGGCAGGTATTCCCGATCCGTTTCGTGGTACAAGGATCTCTACACGCGGTATCCCGCCCTGATAGCCATGGAAGTCTATAATCAGGGTGACCGTTACGAAAATGATCGAGAATTGTGGGACAATCTGCTGTCCCAAACAATGCCGGGCAGATCGGTCTGGGCGACCTCGTGCGACGACATGCACAAATCCGACCATCTGGGAAGAAACCGACAGATTGTTTTGAGCACCGAAACGCGGCTATCTCTCGATGGTGTCCGTGAGTCACTTGAAAAGGGACGTTCTTTCGCCTGCTATGATCTGTCCGGAACCGGCGAAAACCTGATTATCCCCGATTCAATTTTTGTCGACGCCGACACAATCCGGGTTTATGTCGAAGATCCGGATGCAGACATACGTTGGATAAGCATGGGCGAAGAAGTCCACACCGGAGTTCAGTTAGTGCTGAGTGAGAAAGACGCCCTCGGCACCTATGTCCGCGCCGAAATACGGGGTCCGAACGGCGCGCGCCTGCTGACTCAACCATTCGGGCTGGAACAGTCGGTTTCCACCGGTGCGCAAAATGGCGAGCTGTTCGGTACGAAAGCTCGACAAAACCGGGCGGCTCACCGGCATATCCAAATCTCGCCGGACCAAGCCCATTCCTCCGCTGCCCCGGCAAAAGACACGCGCGGTCGGCATGTTGACCAGAAGCCGTCTCCCCCCGGTGTTTTTATAAGGAATTAACCCAAGTTTCGCAATCAACTCACGGCATTCTGCGTAAGCTGTTGCTAGCTCTCGACTGCGAAACTTGGGCTAAGAGTGTTGTTGATCATAAAAAAATTCGCCAAAGCCTTTGTATATACCACATGTCGCCCCCAGCCTGCAATGCCTATTGCAGGTATTGCAGGAAACACGATTATGAATGGGCAAGCATATGCTATTTTTTGTTCTTCTGAGTACATGAGTTTCCACCGGCCGTGTTCGGCCATGTGAGGAGGCCATGCGGGAAGCTGAATTGTCTTCGTCCAGGGGGATTTCGGAATGGACCCTCACCGTCCGAAGCCGTGCACTCAGTTCATGGTTTGTCCGCCCCTCCGGCGGGCCCTGGAATACAAAGGGCGAGGTTTTTGGGGACGGGCACGAACAACGCAAGCCCCCGGTTTTCCATCTCATTGCGGCAATAATTCATGGAGACTAGCGGTATTTTGAGAAATAGTGATTTTACGGTCAGTGGGACAAGTGTCCGGCAATACACAACCCAATTGGGAATTGCTCGACGAATCTCAATCCGATCATACAATAGCTTCCACAATAAGGATTAGACGATATACATGAGATTTAAAGACATCGATTTCCGCCCGGAAATACAACAAGCCCTGACGGACATGGGGTACGAAGAGCTTTCGCCTATTCAGGAAAAGACCCTTCTTCCGATTCTCGAAGGTCGGGATATGGTTGCTATCGCGGAAACAGGTTCCGGCAAGACCGGAGCGTGCGGAGTCCCTTTGACGCAGCTTACCAACGAAGAGATCAAAGCTATCCAGGTCATGGTTCTAGTCCCTACTCGTGAACTGGCGCTTCAGTATGTGAACGAAATCCATGATATTGCGGAACACACGACAATTGAAGCAGTCGCCGTATATGGTGGCTCATCCAAAAGCGACCAGTGGAGCCAGTTGAAACGGGGAGCCCAGATCCTGATCGCCACTCCCGGCAGACTGATCGATTTCCTGCATGATGGACAACTTGAGTTTCGTCATCTCAGGACACTTGTCCTCGATGAAGCTGATGAAATGCTGGATATGGGTTTTGTTGATGATGTCAGGTTCATAATGTCCTGTATTCGGGTTCCCCACCAGGTACTCCTGTTCTCCGCGACTATGCCTCGTGTTCTCGACGGACTTATTAAACAGTTCCTGCATGACCCGGTGCGGATCGAGCTGAACTTGAAGGATGTCGCCCCCAGCTCTCTTACCCATGAGTTCAACTACGTCTCCGCCGCGCATGACAGAGACGAAATACTTACCAGATTTCTGCAGAATCCGGCCAATTACCGACAAGTGCTTATATTCTGCAACAGTCGATTCAAAGGCGACCACTTGTATCGAAAGCTCCGACGAGCCATACCGAAAAGTGACTATTTGCACGGTGGTATGGATCAGGAACTTCGCTCCAAAATATTCGGCAAATTCAAACGCGGAGACCTGCCGGTTCTGGTGGCCACCGATGTAGCCGGAAGAGGTCTGGATTTTTCCAGTGTATCACACGTGGTAAATTTCGATTTTCCCCGTGATGTGGTCACCTACACGCACCGGACCGGACGTGCCGGCCGGATGGGCAGGGAGGGAGTTGCGATTTCATTTGTGACGGAGCACGATATTTCCACCTGTTTTCGCATAATCGAGCAAAATGGTATTACCCCGAAATGGCACGGCAAAATTCCCTCGCCCGCCGATGGGAAGAGACGTTCCGGTCGAAAACCCTATCGACGCCGCTGATTCGTTTTCCCGTTACACGCCGGTGTGATGAGGGCGGCGAATACCGGACGAATTGGGCACTTTCCGGACAGGCTCTCCCTACCCGGGCATCGCAGCCGACTCCAATTCCACACCGGACTCACCGACCCGGGATTACCTCAAAAAAAAAACTTCTTGAAAAAGGAGTCGTCACAATGAGATAATCCGGTCACCTCCGACGCGAGTTCAAGAATGCCTGCTTTCCTCTGAGCGACGCCCACGGATGATCTTGATTACCGTGACATGCGGCCCCTCCGGCCCAACTAGAAGGAGCTTTCAGATGCTGCCGATTATCGTAGTCGACGACGATCCATTTGTTGCCGAAGTTATGGGAATTTCAATAGAAGAGGGCGGGTATCCCGCCCCGGAAATTTTCACCAATCCCCGGGAAGTGCTCTCCTGGGCGGCTCGAAATTCTGCTCCATTTGTTCTATTCACGGACTACCGAATGCCCCGAATGAACGGCATTGATCTGATAGAAGAACTCCATCGGCTTGGAGGATTGCTGCATGCGGTCATCGTCACGGGTGCTCCGGAATGCCTCGAAAACACCTGTTCCGACGTCACGATCCTGGAAAAAGGTGGGCCTGATTTCGCGGATCGGCTTTGCCGCGAGTTGAAAAAAGCTCACGACCTTTGTACCGCCTGAAGTAATCTCGGATTTCGGATATGAGATCCAAAATCTCAGAGAACTGTTGTGGGAGGGAGCCCGTGATTGAGGGCTCCCGGTTTGTTCTTCTCACCGGAAACACCGCGGTGGGGTGCCTTCCTATTCCTCAGGAACGCATGCCTTCTTATCCTCACCAACATTTACTTCTCAAGTGACCAGGTCGGCTATGGAATCGACCAGCGTGCCGATACTAAGCGGTTTCGTGAAATAGTGATCCACCCCCGCGGCACGGACTCTCTCAGCAATCTCAGGGGTTTGCATGCCAGTCACAACCACAATGGTCACATCCGATTTCCGGGCCTTGAGAGCAGGAATTATGTCCAATCCACACCCGTCCGGAAGGGTCATATCAAGGATCACGATTTCGTAGTTCCCTGTGGAAAACATCTCTAAACCTTCGGCAAGGCCGGCGGACGAGTCGAGTTCCAGTCCCTTTTTCTGAAAATAGCGAGAATAGGCAAAAAGGGTGCTTGTATCATCGTCTATCATCAGTATCCGCTTCATATCCGTCTCCCTTGGGGTTTAAGCCAAATCCGGTTGCACGGGCGATTCGAAATCTCCATTCGATTCCGAATCCTTTAATATGAAAAATGCGCGCATGTTCGCGAAAGTATGCTCCCGTAAGTCGGCTGTGAAACCCGGGTCAGGAAGAATCCTTTTCTCTTTCACTCAGAGGTTTTCCTCCGCCCGATGCAGCCCGGCGAATTTGTCGGACCTTGTACCAAAATTTCGACCAGGATTGGTTATGCGACACCACAAATCGCCCCAGTGACACTTGTAACACATTGTTATCAATTGGATTATCAAGTTTCACTCCGCCGATTACCGTTCTAGTTCTAGAACAAAACCGTAATACGGGAGATTACTTTTTCCGACTATCCGGACATGATTTCAGCTATATTGGTATAATCTGAGAGCCGATGACGATCCTGGACCGAATAGTACTTATGGGATGCAAACCGCAGAATAAAATACTTGAACGAATCTACGAGTACGAAGATTATCGTGACTTCCTGAGGGATTTCTTCAAGGAGCAGAAGCGTCTCCGCGCGACGTTCTCGTACCGGTGGTTTGCTCAAAAAGCGGGACTCAGTTCACCGAGTCTCTGTATCGATGTCATGAAGGGTCGGGTGAATCTCACCCTGAAAACCCTCCCCAAAATTACCAAAGGTCTCGGGCTTCGAGGCCGAACCGCCTCCTTTTTCAGAAATCTCGTTCTGTTCAATCAGGCACGTGATGAGAAAAGCCGGGATGAACATCTTTGCGAACTGGTTCGAATTCGGAAAGGATCTCAGCTCTATCGACTGAAGCATTCCCAATTTGCCTACTTCGACAACTGGTACTATCCTGTTCTCCGGGAACTTGTTGTTCACTCCGACTGGCAGAACGACTATTCGGCCCTGGCACAAACAGTGTATCCTCCCATCACCGAATCTCAAGCCAGAGAGGCGGTGGATGCTCTCGTGTCCCTCGGACTTGTACGCAGAGGGTCGGACGGAACATGGGAGCAGAGCAGACAGGGTTTGAGTACCGAGGGTGTCCCCTATCCCATTCAAAAGCAAACCCGACGTAACCTGATGAAACTGGGGCTTGCCGCCGGCGATCTGCTTGGCCCCGATGACAGATATATCGCGCATGCCACTGTATCGATGAGCGAGAAAAGTTATCAAGAAGCAGTCCGCATCTATGATGAAGCTCGAAAACGCATCGTTGATTTAGCGCTCAACGATCCTAAGGTGGATAAAGTATACGAAGCCATGTTATTGATGTTTCCGCTTTCGGCAAAAACACTGGGATCGCGGAGGAGTGAAAGTCAATGAAACGGCGCCTACCGGTTTTTTTGCTCCAACTAGCTCTGATTCTCATAATTCGATGCGGTTCCAATACCGGTCCGACGGCAGGTGGAGCTACGGACTCTCCTAATGCTCTGGCCGGCGCAGTGCTCTACCCAGAAACCCGTACACCGGTTGCCGGAGTTACCGTGCACCTCTTCCAGGACACCCAGAGGGATACCTCGGCGGTCGTCGCGGAAATTCCCGGCAGTATTGAACCTGCCGACTCTACGGTAACCGATTCAAGCGGAAGATACCAATTCAATATCTTCCACAGCGGGGTCTATGCGATTCTTGCACAAACCCCGGACCTTTCTAAGGTATTGCATCTGGACGGTATAGTCGTCGACAACAAAGATGTCCATCTTGAACCGCGCGAGCTGCGCCGGTCGTCAACTATCCAGGGATATGCGGATCTGCCGGTCGGACCGGAGTACACCGTTCTCATTCGTGGAACACCGGTGCGAAAAATGATTTCATCGACGGGTAACTTCATTCTCGAAGGCCTCTACGGCGAAACAGCGGAAGTGTGGATCGTTCTCTCGTATCCGACATCCAACGTAAAAAACATTGCCGCCCTGGACACGATAGCCCTCATCGAGGGAGATACCGTCCTTCCGGACACATTCCGAATAAATCCGGTACTGCCGGTGGGGAATCGACTTGTTCTCGACAATGGGGACGATCATCGTGTCTCAAAATCCCTGGGTGGCGTCTGGTGGAACAATGCCGATTCCTCCGCAAGACTTCACACGTTGGATGTCCGGGACTCAACCGCCGGCTTTAACGGCACGTCCTGCTTAAAACTGGAGTATACCCTCGGACCGGACGAAACTGCCGGGGTAATGTTGGGCGTCAATATGGGAATCCATCCGCGTCCACCCGGATTTCCAAAAGGCATCAAGCAGGCTCGGGATTTGAGTGCCGCTCGCGCGATAAGGTTTCGAGCCCGGGGAACCGGACAGGCCCTGAGAGTGTGGTTCCATTCGGGACTGGTCGATAACTGGAACGATCTGACCTATACGCATGGGCTTCTCGAAGAGGACTGGCAGCTTATCACTATTGATTTTGAAGCCGATCTGCACCACGCGCTCCCTTCCCAGGGATCCCGCGGCTGGGACGATGTCGGACGCGGTATCGATGCGATCATTTTTTCCGGAGCACACGCCACCCCGGGTGAATCGGGCGCCTTTTACCTTGACGACATAGAGCTACTCTTTTGATACAAGTACTGTCCGCGGCCTGCTACCGGGAGGGAACCGATGAAATTGCGAATCGTTGAGAAAATGGTAACCGTCGTGACCATTGGACTGGTTTGTTCAGCCTCGCACGCCGAGCGGAACTACCAGAAAGCACTTCAGATGTCGAATTACTTTTTCCAATGCCAGGAATCCGGCACTCTCTCACCGGGCAATCGATGTCCATGGCGTGGACCGGCTCATACCAAAGACGGCCATGAAGTCGGCCGGGATCTGTCCGGTGGATGGTACGATGCCGGCGATCATTGGAAATCGAATTACACCATGGCCAAATCCGCCACGATGCTTGCCTGGAGTGCTATTGAATTTTCGTCCGCTTACACCGAAGCTGATCAAATGGACGAACTCCTGAACAATCTGAACCATGTTTGCGATTATTTCATGAAGTGCGTGTCCGATCCCGCGCCAAATGACACCGACTCCTATGATTCTTATGAAGTTTACGTCGATGTAGGAGGAAAACCCGGTCCGGCTCCGGGTGTACACAGCAATTGGGCTTCCCCGGAAGCGATTGAAGGGTATACTGTCCGGGAACCCCTTAAATCTACAAACACCTATCCCGCGGCCGATGTCGAGCCCCTTATGGCGGCCGCCATGTCGGCATCCGCGGTCGTTTTCAAGGAATTCGGCGATTCAGAGTTGCGGAACTATGCCGAAGAACTCGTTGCCGTCGCACGCAAGCTATGTATACATACCGACCGATACTTCGACAATTTCTCCGCGAACACTGTTGTCAATGGGGAATGCCTCGCCGTTGCTCCCGACGGCAATGCGCGGAAAATCGGATACCGAGACACGGATCCCTATGCCTCCACCATTTTAGGATTCTCCTGGCTCCATCGCGCCGAAACAGCACTGGGAACATCGGGGTACGACGACAGGTTCGGCAAAAGGGCGCTTAGCTTTGAGCAGAAGATGAGGGATGCGGGAGGCAGCCATTATAGTTGGTGGTCGGCTTCGTCACCGAAATATGCGATGTTTGCACTGCTTACGTCGGGGGTAAGCATTCCCTCGGAAGCAAAAAATCGAATGGAAAACGCGGTCAATAAAACCGTCGACACCTGGGTCGAGACAAATCCGAGTGATCCCAATGGAGTCGTCGTTTCTCCGGGGGGATTCCATTACCGCAAAAACGCAACTACCCATTTCACTATTTCCAGAATGCTGAACCCCAGTGCCCTGGCCGTATTCAACGCCAAGTATCGTACATCCAAATCGAATGTCTATCTTGAATACATAAAGAGCCAGGTTGACTATGTTCTCGGAGATAACCCTCTCAATAAAAGCTACATGATAGGCTACGACAACGACGGGTCCGGCGACTACCTCACCGTCGTCCACCACCGGGGCGCCTACGGCGCCTGGAGAAGCTTCGAGCATTTTGTATCATCAAAGCCCTTCTATCGGCCAAATGAAGTGCGACACGTGCTCCACGGCGGGGTCCTGCTTGGCAACAATGCTCCCGAAGATACTCATCGTGAAGAGGTGATGCACCACGAGCATACCGAGGTAGCACTCTATGCCAATGGATATCTGCAAAGCATGCTCGCGGCCCTCATCGCCGCCGGTCATGGAACCGGCAGCCCGATAGACGACAACTCTTTCCCTCCGGAAGCCCAGCGCAACGACAACACGGACCTGTATACCACCGACCGGGAATTCTTCGTGATAGCGAAGATTGTATCGGACGGAGGGAGTACGCTCAAAATTGAAGCGGAACTTCATAACCGTACTCGTTGGCCGGCCCGTCGAACCGGCAATATGAGTTTCCGCTATTACCTCAAGCCGGACGGCAACACCGAAGAAGCCGATCTTGCCGCAAGTGTGATTTCTTCCAATGTCACCGCCGAGATAACCGGTCCGGTTTTTACGGAGAATTGCGATCCATATATAGAAATTTCATTCCCCGACAATACCATAGCCCCTTTCGCCGCCGGCAACTGCACAGAGTGGTGCAACTACCATAAAGTCAATTTTCAAATCGGTACCACGGGTGGAAGCGCATGGGATCGTACAAACGATTGGAGCAACGAGGGACTAGAAACCGAACAGGCACTTCTCACCCGTTTTCCGGTCTACCAAGACGGGACTCTGGTTGGCGGAGAACCTCCGCAGTGCGACATAACCGAAGCCGGCCCGAAGTTCGCATCCAAAGCACCGGCAACCGGCGGTCTTTCAGTCCTGCGCACGAACCACGGGCTTGTATTGCAGGGACTGCACCCCAACGCAAGCATCGAAATCTTCGACATGAAAGGTCGAATGCCGACAAACGGCAACGCCGATACCAACGGACGGTTCCGTTTCTCTGAAGCACGGAAACTACCCAAAGGAACTTACCTGGTTCGAATGTCGAACGAGGAAGTCGTCCGACTGACGCCGGTATTGATAGCCGAATAGAATAGAAATACCTCGGGCGCGGTTGTTGGCAAGACAATCGCGCCCGTCCGTCAAAAACAAATATCTCGGATGCCGCCAAAGGGTTGAGAGGCATTAACCCCAGAAATACCACCTTTCCCTCACCCCGAAATGGTCAATTTCGTGCGCCCGTGACCGCAATTCGGTTTCACTGCCGTCTCGTACCAGTACCAGTTTTCGAAAATGGACAAGAGTGACCAACCGAAACCGTACGGGCCGATACCCTTCGTTTTCCGTCTCGATGCGCACCCGGATTTCATCTTTTTTCCGATTGACCGAAATACCGTAGGTACTCCGGTGTCCCGAGCGATAATCGAGAGTCTCACCGTCATCCACGGAATACCGGTAGAACGCAGTACCTGCAAAAATCCTGCTGCAACACAAAAGCAATTCAATATCACAGAGATCATTCTTGTTGTCGTGCCGGATTCCTTTTTGCATGGGTATGATTGATTTGTCCCGCAGGAAAATCGGAGTACGGTCGTCTTCCCGGCCGACATACAAAAAGCGTCCTCCATGCACCCATCGTCCCTGATCGGCACGATACCAGCGTTCTTTCGGCAGCAGCGCTCGTCGCCGCGAATCGTTTTCGGTCAGAAACGGCGCCTGCATTATGGCGGGACCGATCATGAACTGATCGTCCACTGTATCGAGATCGAACTCTCGTGTCGTATGGAAGTCGTAGAAAAGAGGGCGAATGATTGCGTCCCCATCCTCACAGTGCCGAATGAAAAGATTGTAAAGGTACGGAAGAAGCTTATACCGAAGACGCGTGAAGCGCCGGGCAACACGAAATACGCTTCCACCAAGCATCCAGGGCTCCTGCCTTCGTCGGTCACGCGCACAGTGGTTGCGGTAAAACGGAAACAGAAAGCCGGTTTTCACCCAGTCAATCATGAGACGCCCGGTGACATCCCCCGCAAAACCACCGATATCGGGACCATTGACCGCCATCCCGGAAAGCGCGAGGTTCAGGCTTTTTGACACCGTAGAGCGCAGATGGGCATAGTTCGACATGTTATCGCCCGTCCAGTGTGCCGCCCACTTCTGTCCTCCGGTATACCCGGATCTGGACAACAGAAAGACTCGTTTCCCCGGGTTGGCTTTTTCGAGCCCGGCGCGTGTGGCAACAGCCATCAACATTCCATATTGATTGTGATATGCATCATGCGACACTCTTCCATGGTTGAAACGCATTCCGGTGCACGGGACACTGCCGGTCGAAGGATCGTTCATGTCGATCCAGAGTCCCTCGAATCCGTTTGCGGCAAATTCCTCTACAAGTCGAGACCACCAACGTTGTACCTTGGCTATCGAAAAGTCCGGAAACACCGATTTACCGGGCCAGACGAATCCGACAAAGTCGTCGCCGTTCCCATTACGGCAGAATGCGCCGGCTTTCCGGCCGCCGTCGTAGACCTCATACCCCGGTTCTCGCTTAACACCCGGATCGATTATCGGAACGACATGAAATCCACGATCTTGCACCGAGGCAAGATCAATCGAGGGCTTGGGGAAATGCTTCCGATTGAAAGTAAAAACCCTGTATTCGTCCATATAATCGATGTCGAGCCATAGCCCGTCTACCGGAAAACGCAGTTTTTCGAATCGATCGGCAAGGTATTCGAGGTCCGAGTGAGATCCGTACCCCCATCTGCTCTGATGGAATCCCAGGCTCCATAATGGAGGTAACTGAGGGAATCCGGTCAATCGCTGGAGTTTGCGAGTCAGCTCGGGTAACGAGGGGCCGTAAATGATGTAAACAGAGGGCGCCCCGCCCTCAGCGGCCAGATAGAAACGTTGTTTGAACGAATCGGCCGAATCCTGCATGCTTCCGATACTGACATTCTGTGCGGGAGAAATGTACGAGGCATACGGACTGTCAACAAGGATGCCGACAAATTCCCTGCCCTGCTTGATGATCAGGTAGGGGACGGATATGTAATCGGGATCATACTCCGCCTGTTCAATCTGCTCACGAGGAATATCGGCAAATACGTCGACATTCCAGAAAACGTGATTTCGTCCACTTTTCTCGAACGGCGTGCATTTCGCGCCCATTCCGTAAAACTTCATGGTGGGTTTCTGTTCAAACGTGAACATCCATCCCTTCTTTCCCCACCCCCCAACCGCCTCGCCTTCGACCGACTTGAGAAGCGTTTTATCTTTTGAATTCCGAAGCTCCAATTCGCCCGCTTTAGACAAATGCAGCATGGAATTCGCTCCTCCGCCTTTTTCCACGCGGTTCCAGAGCGGAGTCAACTCGTTGCGTCGGTAATCCTTTGGCCAAAGCCTGTCATTGCTGAAGCGCACATGATAGATATCATCCTCACTCACTGTCCGCGTCATCTCGAGTACGTTGCGGTGGACACGTACACCGTTTCCCTTTGAGGAAACGGCAAAGGCACAGTTTGCCGGATGCGGTACCTTGTGGAACAAATACATCAACACACTCCATTGGCGGCAGAGCCCCGTGGTGTGAGGCAAAAATCAAAAAACTCCTGCAGAGCCCCTCGAACAGGGGCATTCGAGGGGAGACTCTCCCATATTTCCTGTTCAATCTCGACCAAATGACCGTTCTTCGGCCTTCGGTCGTCGAAACGGTAATGATGCAAAATAGATTCCGTGAAGATGTTGTATTATTTTATAGTATGGCACTCACGTTATCCCTTCGAATCTTCGACGGAAAATCCGCTCGTCGGGATACCCAACGGCCGAAAAACATGGAATAAGGCGATAGAACAGCACCAATTTCCCGGGGAGGGTTTATGAATCGCTTAAACACGCTCACTGCGCTCTGCGCACTTCTGCTCTCAGGATTTACCCTTTTTGCCGCCGAGAGCGACTTGCCGGTATACCGGTGTGGTCGGTTCACAGGAGAGATCACGATCGATGGGAAAGCGGATGAAGTGGCCTGGAGTCAGGCGGATACTACCGGCGCATTAACATTTTCCGTCGCCCATATAAGCAACCTTCGAGATGTTGAGAAAACAATTGACCAGGCAGCCTGGGGAAAACTGATGCAGACACACGCCCCCAAAGGCAGGGCTGGGGCGAAGCTTCTCTGGGACAGTACGGCTCTTTATCTGTATTTCAGCGCAAAGAACGACCAGGTGTGGAACTACCGATCCGGCCGCGACATCGCGGGCTATTACGACGAAAACGTATTTGAACTGTTCTTCGATCCTGATCCGGAGGGAGAAAGCTATGAGAAAAATTACGTGGAGATCAACGCCTCTCCGGCAAACGACAGCAGCATCAGCGATATACTTAATTATGGACGGCTGAAATCAAATTACAACTTCGATTTCGAAGGCCTCGAGTATGCGGTCCACGTTGAGGGAACGCCCTGCAACAGCATCATTCTGGCCGATTGTAATCAGGATGTCGATACGGCTTGGAGTCTTGAAATGAAGCTTCCATTCGCTTCTATGAAGGGTCCTCTTTCCCTGAAGGCTCGGGATGCGGAAATGGATAGTGCATTTGAGGCCCCAGCAACCCCGCCGGTGCTTGTCAAAGAGGACATCCTGAACTGGGACGTACTTGGATCGTCACTGACCGACACCGAAACTCCCATTCCCGGACAGATGCTGGAATTGGAGATGAGCGCGGAGGATATCGGAGCAATAAAATCGGCATCTACACTGACCGAAGACATGAAAACCGTCCTCCTGGATGCACTTAACGGACTCATCATGAATCCACTCGCTTTCCCCTCGTTTTCGGCGGATATCACCGTTTCCGCTGAAGTTGAGACGGGTAACGACGGCTGGAATGTGTACTACAAATACCCTGTTTTAAAGAATGAGCCGGCAAAAATGGACTACACCGGCACGAAACCCGTACTTCCATACCCTCTTGGCGATTCGGCGACATTCATACAGCAGAACGCTACATCCCGCGACACGATATTCATGGCCGGTTGCACTGTTCCGGATACGATCATCGAGCGCTATCGTGCTAACCTTCAGAGATATCAACTGCCAAAGCTTGCCAAAGAAAAATATGACCGCCTGGTCAGAGATTCAGTTTTCGTGAACAATACCGCGGCCGGTACGGTATCGCTTGCCGAAGGATTATCTGCTAATGATTCCGCCGCGATCCAGTGGTTCAATTTCTATCTTTCCAGAGAGGCTCTGTATCCGAATGTGATCCGTGGACCGAAGGAGATGCTCGACACACTCACCCGCGAAATCACTATAGCAGACAATTCGGCTTTCCCACCCAACGACGGTGACGAATGGGCCATGAACATGTACCACATAACCTCCGAGCCGTGCAGTTTGCTGCTTGTGCACTATGTCTGGTCGGATGATCCGCTGGATAATTTTTACGCCGACAAAGGAAACCTGCACAACTTTCAGAACTACGGAACCTTGCGTTTCGTCGATAATATCGTCGACGCCAAAACATCCGTGCCCGTACACACGTCGACAAGAATGGCTGTCTCCGCCGCAGGCAACGGAAAAAATGGTGTTCTCAAGGTGCGTTATTCACTCCCGCACGATGCTCGAACAGCGATGTTCAGTGTCCTGAACGCCGCGGGAGCTCTCGTGTGGGAAGGAACCCTTGCCAATAGGAGCAGTGGGACTCACACGGTTTCCATCCCCGGGAATCTCGGTTCCGGTGCGTTCGTTCTGAGACTCGAGGCCGACGGGAACGTGCTTACACGCAAAGCATTTCTGGTGAAATAGTCGGAATCCGAAAGGGGCCGGCAGATATCCCCGCACGGACGGTGAACAAGTGCCCTCGAGGAGCCGGCCGGGTCGGTTTCCGCTGATGATGTATTTTCTGTTCCGGGTGATTCGATTGATATAGTCCGAGAGAAATGCTATGCACCTTACACATAATCGCCTCTTGCGCCTGCTTGTAAGCCTTTCCATTCTCTCGTTTTCCGTCGGCTGCGGCAAACGGATCTCCGAAGATTTCCCGTCTCAGTATGCCGAATGGTTCATATCTCCCTCCGAGCAGGAGTTCAAGGAACTCGCCTCCTGCCGTGTTGGCGAACCGGCGTTCGATTCTCTGCTCGCTACGATCCGTCGGAATGCCCCCTCACCCGGACGGCACACCGTTGTACTTGGTGTCGAAGGCGGGCTGTCGTATACGCTTGGGTACGTCACGCCTGAAACGTACGAAACCGATTCGGCATATCCGCTCGTAATCTACCTCCATGGCGGTATCGGAACCACCCGATCCGACAAAGGCAAAGATGCGTTCGAAATGCTCGCCGAACTTTCCGACAGTGTTGGAGCTTTCATCGCGAGTCCCTCCGCCAACCGTACTGTTCCGTGGTGGAGCGAGGGAGGTATCGAGCGAATTCTTCAGAGCGTTCGATACATGTCACTCCACTACCCCATCGATCCACGGAAAGTATTCTGTGCCGGGGTATCCGACGGAGCGACCGGCTGTTATGCCGTGGCCAACTGCACGCCCGGGCCGTTTGCCGGTTTCTTTGCCGTATCCGGGTTCGGCGGAATGCTTCCCCGACTTGGATTACAGCTTCATCCATCAAATCTGGCACACCGACCCATTTACAACGTAAATGCGGGAAAAGACCGTCTATACCCGATAACTGTGGTCCGTGAATTCGTTTCGTGGCTTTCGGAAAACGGCGTACCGATCGAGATAAAAGAGTATCCTCAAGAAGAACATGGATTCGAATATCGCATGAGGGAAATGGGCGAACTGGCCGCGAGAATTCGGGAATGGCGCCGACCGGAACTGTCTGGGCTGTCGTGGCAAGTTGTGGATGACATGCCCAACCGGCCACTCGGCCTTCTTTCTTATCATTCACCGGGAAGTTCCTCCAAATACCTGCGGGCCTATACCCTCTCCGACACTCTGCGTATACATTCCACCGGATTGTCGCACCTGATACTTGCCCATGGGGGCGAAGTACCGACAACGGCGCTGTGGAATAATGAAAGGGTTACACCTCAGTCGGTGTACGCCCGCCCATGGATTCGAACTCTCGCGTGGTCACTCCACCTATGCTGCCCGGTAATGGAAGGACCGAATATTCTTGAATTCGGAAAGAAAGGGAAATAGTCCCCCTCAACCTGAAAACGGTGGAAAGGGACTTGTATTCACATCAATCCAAAGGACAATCTTTGCCGGGGGAATGAAACAATCGTGGTATCCCTCCCCGCACCTTATGATCAGTTTTTGCTCACAACCTCTCGGGACCCGTCGGTATAGACGATTTCCCGCGGACGTAACATTATCCGAACATCGGATTTGCGTCCGTTGAGAATGGCCTGATGTTCCCTGCTGCCTGGCTCATACGGAGGCCCCCCATACCAGGTGGCACTATCCCCCGCCGCAATGAATTTCACGATACTGACGGCAAATTCAAGCTCGTCACCGGTATCGGTATTGCGGACGATCAGGTCGCCGTCAATGGAATTCAAGTCTTTGCCGCCGATATTCTTCAATTGCATCAGCAATCCGAGCATGTTCTCGCTATCGTCACGATGAAGTTTCTTCGTGATAAGGTCAACGTCCACCGGACTCCGCGGGTCACTCGTTCGGGTGGGGACTGGCCTGTTCCCCGCACCGTGAGAAGTCGATACCGTCGATGCGGATGAACTACCGGTTCCGAGTTTGGCCTCGAGCGCCTCAATACGAGACTCCAACTGCAGAATTTTCGATTTGAGTGCTTGAATCTGAGGATCAGCTCCGGCTGCGGGGAAAGTCCGAAGACAAACAATCCCCAACGCCGCCGAAATCAGTACACCTGCTTTCAGTCTAATCACTTTAACCTCCAGTCATAAAAAAAATACATGGCACGGCTCACACCCCGATAATACATTGTCAGTAAGATAGTTTTCGATGATGCGGGTGTCCAGCAGACCAGGGAAATTGATTGTGTTTCCGTTCTCTGTCTCACAAGCACGAATGAACAACAGGCATGTCGCGTTGCGGGAGAAAACGAGGTTTCTAGCGCTCTAATTCCACGAAATAGTTTTCGAATTGCCCTGTTTTGCGGCTTTTGGCGCTTTTCTTGCGTATTTTAAGTTTTGTGGACCAGAAAAGACGTGGTGCCCGTTGATTTTGCGGCTGCAATTTCGTATTATACTATAAAGAGCTGTCGAAATTCGAGCACCATGATAAATCCGATCGAAGGAGCAATACAATGCGTTCAGGTTTCATTGCAACGGCGCTGGTCAGTCTGGTTGTTTCATCTTCTTTTGCTCAGGCGGTAAAATTCGTTCAACCAACAAAGAGCAATGTTGGTATCTACGAAAATGAAACCCGTAAGCCGTATGAAGAAGCGACTGTTACGGTTGGTACGGGAGATCGTCTTCAGGTACTGGAGACGAAGAGAAGCCACTATAAAGTCAAAACGCAGAACAACCAGGTCGGCTGGGTCGAAAAAAGACTTGTCGTTGGTGCTTCCGGCAAGAAATTCATGTTCAGCGATGCCGAGGTTATCGGATACCTGGACAATCCGACACCGGTATACATTATCGATGCCGACGATCGTGAATCGACACCGATTAAGCTGGACCGCTCTTTTGCCGAAGCTCTTCGACAGAACGTGGATAAGCCTACGGTCGAGCGTCGAACGGAATAGTATCAATCCAAAGGAAACTCAAAAAGGCGACGGGAATTCCTCCCGCCGCTATTCGAAATACCCATTTTTCATCTTCCCAAAACAAATTTTGCCCGTTCGTGGCGGAGCATTTCATACGGCGACATAAATTTGATGCCAAGCCCGATGCATACGTCCGGAATTTTGATTTTCTTTGTAGAATTTGCCGGTTTTTCATGGGTTACAATAGTGTGTTTCTGCGCAACGCCATGGGCTATCAAATAATAGTCGGCTACCTGGAGAAATGTGTTTACCGCAGCCGGATCGTAGTTCTGTTCGGTTGCCCATGTGCTGACATTCTGTAACGCTGGTAGGATTGTAGAATCCGGTTTTACAAAAAAGGATGCACCGAGCTGTTGTGCCCATTCGGACAATGAATCGTCACCAGCCTCGAGTTCATCACCAACTTTTTCAATGCTCAATACCTTGTATTCGGCATTTTTCTTAACCCAAGTTTCGCAGTCGAGAGCGAGCATTATGCGTAAGATGTTGTGCGAG
>CAYFVL010000050.1:0-25169 GCA_964346405.1 uncultured Fibrobacterota bacterium | reverse complement strand
GATCGTGCAACAGCTTACGCAGAATGCCGTGAGTTGATTGCGAAACTTGGGCTAGTTTCAGCAAGCGGATATACGCATCTCTTTTGGTCGTTTTTCCCGCCGTACTCGGTTTTCTCATTCCCCTTCGGGAGAATGGAATATCTCACTGACCGACCGATCATAATGAATCCGGTTTATTGCCCTGGCCAACCGTTGGGCCAGAGTACTCACCTGCAGGAAAGGTACCCGACGGAATCGCTTCGTCTGCGGAATACTGTCGGTTGTAGTTACCCGGGTCAACCCATGGTCACGATGCAACTCGTCCAGAAGATCATATGCTTTGTCGGTACAGAGATTGTGCGACACGCCAAGCATGATCTCCGGGATCCCGATTTCTCCGGCAAGTTTTTCCGTCACTGCGCGAAGAGTACCCCCGCTGCTAATGATATCGTCGAGTATTATTGCTCTTTTTTTACCGGCGAAGTTACCGATAATTTCAGCATTCTCCACCGCTTCCGGTGCCGGACGGAACTTCGAGGCAATTGCGGCATTGAGGCCCATCAGTCTTGCTACATGAGTGACCATTTTGGCGGCTCCGGCATCTGGTGCGATCAGAATAGTTTCAGGATCGTTTCGATAATCGGAATACTGTTCGCCGAACAGGTCATATGGTTCGAGCATGCTCACCGGAGTCGTGCCGTAGAATCCTTCTACCTGACGGCTGTGTGGGTGCCAGGTCATTATCCGATCGATTCCCGACTCGACACCCAAGTCGGCCATAAGCCTTGCCGTTGTGGCCTCTCGGGTGAACCGGGTTGGTTTGTCCTGGCGGGCGTAGGCTAGATATGGAACAACGGCGGTGACATACCGTGCGCCGTGCTCCTTCAGCGCCCGTGCGGCAATGAGCAGCGCCATATAATTCTCATCGACGCTCCTGCCACACTCGGGATCGTACAACGACTGCACGACAAAAGCATCGGCTCCACCAACGTGAGACGCAAGGCGCACATTGGTTTCGGAATCGGAAAACTGTGAATCTACGTTCTCCAGCACTCGCACATCTCGACAGCTTCCCGAGTCTCGGGCGAAGCGTGAATAGCTGTCGACAATTGCACATGCCAGTTTTTCTCCCGACCGGCATGAGGTGATCAACAAGGGACCCCGATCGGAAAAAAGCCCGTGAGCTTTATCATGTGCATACCCTTCATGAACAATGAACTGATCGGACGCGTTTCGTCCCATGTAGTCTCTCCCGCCGTCAGATAGATTTAATGTCCAAACAAGAGGGATACGCTTTTTCGACTTTTTACTTCCCCGAGAGGTGCGTGGAAGGAAGAAGAACCACTGAGCGCCCGGCTCTATGAGACCTCGCGCGGCAGGGCTTCACTTCTTGCCTTTCCCTTTACCGGCTCTGCCGCATCAAATGCCGTGCCGAATTTGCGACCATACAATTAAGATACCAATTTCACATAATCGGCCGTCGCTATCGGTATGCTCCCTTCGTATTGGACGAACCATGAGTTTCTGCCGGGGCAAAACGCACCCCACGATTTCCCGTTATCGACAGAACATTGAGTATTTCGAGAAAACTACGGGCAGCAAGAGAGGCAAACAACCGGTCCCTGAAAAGGAATTGGTTCGTGAAACACGAATACTCAACGAAAAACTTTAGTTAGTGCTCTGCGCTCGCAGCCTTTGCCGGCCTGAGAGTTGCGTTGGGGCGTGCGAACACTGTGCTGCGAGACCGCTAACAGAATAGTAACGTTGCCCATATAGTTTATTTAGGTGTCGTTATGGAATAAAGTCTCCTGAAATTCGCGAAGATATCAGGTCGGCTTTCGAGGCGCTTGTGCAGGGGCATAGTAAAACCTATGGCCCAAACAGGCAACGAAGAAGGCCGACCTGAGATCAAGCGGGAATGGAGAGGCTATTTCGTGACGACTCCTTGGTGCCTGTCCGGAAATTCAACACTTCGAAAGAGTCATCTTTCGTTCCGCCCAGCGGGATCAGCGTCCATTTTCAGGAACTTTGCGAACAGGTACTACTAATTTTTTTCACAAGGAGGAGCAGATGAAGCGAGCTATACGCAGGATTGATGCTTTGGAGATCATGGATTCGCGGGGTAACCCCACGGTACGAGTAATGGCGGAACTCGAAGACGGCACCAAGGCTTCGGCCTCGGTTCCATCCGGTGCATCGACCGGCCAAAACGAAGCGGTAGAACTCCGAGACGGAGGCAAGCGCTACGGGGGGAAAGGCGTTGAGAAAGCGGTAAAGAATGTTCGGGACAAAATTGCTCCCGCACTCCAGGGAATGGAATGTACCGAGCAGGTAGAAATCGACCGCACCATGATTGAGCTGGACGGTACGCCAAACAAGCAGAAACTCGGCGCCAATGCGATACTCGGTGTCTCGATGGCCGTGGCCAAAGCTGCCGCCGAATCCATTCGCCTGCCGTTATATGCGTATCTTGGTGGCGCGGGGGCACGAAAACTTCCCGTACCAATGCTGAATGTGTTGAACGGAGGAAAACATGCCGATAACAGTCTCGATTTCCAGGAATATATGATTTCCCCCGCGGGGGCATCGAGCTTTTCCGAGGGACTCCGCTGGGCCGCCGAAACGTTTACCGCACTTCGTAAGCTGTTGCTCGATAAGGGACACTCAACCGGAGTGGGTGATGAAGGCGGATTTGCACCGCAGCTTGGCAGTGATGCCGAAGCCTGCGATCTTCTCGTCGAGGCAATCACCGCTGCCGGATATCGTCCGGGGGAAGAAATATTCATTGCTCTCGACCCCGCGGCGAGTTCGTTTTTTGAGAAAGGTAATTATGAACTAAGCGCTTCGGGGAAAGGAATGAAAACCTCCGACGAGATGCTGGCTATGTACAAAGATTGGGTTGAAAAGTATCCGATAGTATCAATCGAAGATGGGCTCGACGAAAACGACTGGGAAGGTTTCCACAAAATGACCACGGCGATCGGCGACCGGGTACAGATTGTCGGCGATGACCTCTTTGTGACTAATACCAAATTTATACAGAGAGGCATCGAAGAAAAATCGGCCAATGCCGTCTTGATGAAAGTGAATCAAATCGGTACGGTCACCGAAACATTCGAAGCGATCGACATGTGCCGTCAGGCGGGATTTGGCTATATCATTTCTCACCGTTCCGGCGAAACCGCCGACACATTCATCGCGGATCTGGCCGTTGCGACCGGCGCGGGGCAGATTAAGACCGGATCGGTTACCAGAAGCGAACGGGTTGCGAAATACAATCGTCTTCTGGAAATCGAGCATGCGCTTGGCAAGCGTGCCGAATATTGGAATCCGTACGAGGGCAAATAGGAAAACTACCTTTCTCTTCTATTTTCAGGGAAGAGAAGGGCTTACACCCCACCGCCCGAGGCGAGTGCATCGATTCACCGATCCACCAGCAGACTGTCCAGAACGACGGAAAGAGAGTCGGTGTGCATTATTCCCACCTTTCGGGCGGCTTCCAATCCGTCTGCAAAAAACACAAATGTCGGTACGTGTGTGATGTTGTGGTCAATAGCCAGACTGCGCTCCTGCGCGACATTCACCTTCCCTACAAGGGCTCTGTTCGAGTATTCGTCGCATATATCCGAGACTGATTTCTCCATTTGCCGGCTTGCCGGGCACGACGAGTTGAAGAAATCGACCATGGCAATTCGTCCTTCTACGGCCACCAACGTGTCGAAAGATGCTGAATCAAGCCACGCGACCTTCGATGTGGCTCCCTCTATCGGCGTTACGGGCGGGGGAAGGTCTTTTGAGCAGCCGAAGCACCAGAATGACAGCTCGACAAATAACAACGAACCGAATACCAAGACAGATCTGTTCATCATCAAGCTCCCAGTAGAGAAAAATTACCATTCCGGGACCGGCAGACAGGTACGTGCGCGGCTCTGAACTGAATTAGTGTCGCGACAGTACACGGATAGCCCTACTGATTATACCACGCAACAGGCGGAAATGCACGTAGCCCAAGGTTTAACCCAAGTTTCGCAGAATGCCGTGAGTTGATTGCGAAACCTGGGACACAGGGTAGGGACTGAGCTGCGGCACATCACTTGAGGAATGCCTGCTCGGGACCGAGTCTGCAGCTCCGTCCCCGAGGTGAGTCTGCGCGTCCCCGAGGTGAGTCTGCGGCTCCGTCCCCGATGTCACCCCGCGGCTCCGTCCCCGATGTCATTGACCGATTTCCGACCTTCGTGCTACAATTTGAGCGATCTCACTATTGAGTTTTTTTTTCGAGGAAGGTAAACCGGCGGAAATGACGGAAAAGCTGCGAGTCGTTCACTTGTTCGACATCAACAAAGGATCTCGGTATCCCGCAATGATCTCACAGGGCTTATGGATAGATCCTGATATAGAGGTATCGTTCTGTTCACCCTTTGTCTCAATGGGAAACTGTATCTGTGCTCCTTCGGATACACTGGAAGAGGACCTTCGATCCGCCGACTACATTTTCCGGGCGGACGATGAGCACTTTGTCGCTCCCGGGATAGACGAGTTACTGGACAGCGAAATGCTCTGGTCAAAGGCAATTTACTACGACTTCAGGGATACACCCGATATCGACGAGCACCGTCTCCGAAACTGCTGTGTCTACGTAAAACGTTCCTGGCCGATCGGGTGCTTGCGCAAACCTCGTGAGCAGACCGATTCACGGCTGTTTCCAATGGACTACGGACTACTCAACGAGTACTTCGAAGAACTCCCTTCCGAAACGAAAACACTCGACATCGCATGCCTTTTCCCTCCGAACCCCGGAAACGGCACGAGACGATATAGAATGCTCGAAGAACTCATAGCGGCCCGACGGCGATTTGGTCCTTCGCATATAGGGAATCCGACGACATCCGCGCACGAGGGTCGTCGAGCGATCCTCAGATCACCGGAAGACAACCCCTGGGTATCCTATCTTCGTACACTGAAACAGTCACGCATTGTATTCACCGCCAGACCGGACAACTGGGACGGCGATTCACGAACCTGGGAAGCATTTGCATCGGGGGCCATGGTGTTCATGGATCGTTCCTGCATACCAGATGCATATCCGTTTATTCACGAAAGGGACTGTTTCATATTCGATGCCCAATGTCGAGAATCGATTCGCAACGCGATTGAGATGGCGGTACACTATCTTGCTCACGAATCAGAGCGATCGGAAATTGCCCGACGAGGATACCGCTTCGCTCTTGCGCATCACAAACCCCAGGATCGAGTGAACAGAATCCTTCGATATGCCCGAGACCCAATGAAGAATCTCGCATCACACCTCCAACCCAACCCCTCTACCACGGGGGACGGAGCCACAGACCTCATAGCCGAGCCGAGGCAATTGCCACGACCCGGGGACGGAGCCGCACAGCCGACCACGGGGGACGGGGCCACGGGGGACGGAGCCGCAGGCCTCACAGCCGAGCCGAGGCAATTGCCACAAACGCGACCCGGGGACGGAGCCACACAGCCGACCACGGGGGACGGGACCACGGGGGACGGAGCCGCAGGCCTCACAGCCGAGCCGAGGCAATTCCCACGACCCGGGGACAGACCTGCAAACGCAACCGAACCGACGAAAAACATTCGAAAACGGCTTCACAATGAATCTATGCACAGCAGGAATAACGGACGATAACGACCGAGCACGCGGCAATCCCCGGAGCGCTGGGTTCGAAAGGTCTTCGTTATGTATTTTCTCAAGATGCATTACTTTCGAATTCTACAGTTTTTCATCTGCCTGACGGGCCTTCTGCAGGTTCCACTGTTTTCGCAATCTCCGGATACTGCGTCCATTCCTCCCGATATCGCGGAACCCGTGGAGGACAGTATAACCATTGCCGATTCAGTAACCACGGAATTTGCGGCGGATACGGCCGATACCGCGGAACAGGAGTCACCGAGAGACAGCGTAGCCTACGACGCGAAACAGATCGAATACGATATCGGAACCAAAGTACTGCTCCTTACGGGAGAAGGTATCGTTCGCTACGACAACCTGGTGCTGTATGCTGACACAATCCACTACGCCCTTACGGAAAACATCCTGGTGGCAACCGGAGAGCCGATGCTGATCGACGGTGCGGATACGGTAGTCGGCGAAAGTATGGTCTATAATCTCGTGACCCGTCGTGGTCGGGTAAGGAAAGCGACTGCCGCCTCGGGCGAATCGCGCTATGACGGTACGTTTATCGCCAAATCCGACAGTAACACGTACTTTATCGAGCACGGCCTGTTCACCTCCTGCGCGGTGGTGGATTCTCCGCACTATGCGTTTTACGGCAGGCGGGTAAAGGTGACACCGGGAGATAAGGCGTATACCCGTCCGGTTGTTCTGAATATCGGTGGGTCCCCGGTGGCCTCGCTTCCGTATTTCATTCTACCGCTCGACCGTTCCAGACACAGCGGATGGCTCCGCCCCGAGTGGAGAGGGCGGCAGGGCCTGCAGAGTGGATCATTGGACAATGTCGGGTACTATTGGGCGCCCAACGAATATATGGACTACACCACCTACGGCAAAATAGACGATTTTGTTACCTATGAACTCAATGCGATCTCCCGGTATCGACTCAAATACTGGATGAACGGGTCGATAGGCGGGAGTTATACAGCGTCGACCGCACAGGCATCACTAAGCAATCAATGGTCACTCGACTACAACCACTACCAGAACCTGCTTCCCGACAACAGCCTGCGCCTATCCGGAAATGGTCGTTTGGTTTCCAGCTCCACTTATTACACCGATTTTTCCGAGGATACCACGGATCTGATCAGCAGAACTTTGAGTTCGGGGCTGGAACTCTCAAAAACCTTCCGAAAGACCAATACGAGCCTGAATGCATCATGGCGTAGAAATCATAATTTAGAGACCAGTTTCATCGATGAAACACTTCCGTCGGTAAGCTTCGTTGTGCCTTCACGTTCCCTGATTCCTTACGAAAACAACGGGGGCGACGATGATGAACCCGCATGGTATAACAATATCCGTTACGGCTACAGATTGCAAGGACTTAGAAAACGGCGTTTCTACACGGATGAAGCCGACACCAATGTCGCGGATTTCGATCATGCCGGTGCCGATCAGAGTCTGAACGTTTCCTACAACCAGAAAGTCTTCGAGTATCTCACACTTTCCCCGAATTTCAGCGTAAGCTCATCACTGTTCGATCAGTACGTGATTCCGGGAAGCATTCCCGTGGATACGACAATCACCATCTTCGATACGCTCCAGAGCGGGGAATTGCTCGGGCGTACACCTGTAGACACGATATACATTATCGATCAGCTAACCGATGACACAATCGGAACCGAATTCGTTGTTGCGGATGAACGCGACAGTTCCTTTCTCGGCAACGATACCATAAATAGATGGAACCTGACGACGCCCTCCTGGAGAGCGGGGGTAAGCCTGTCTACAAATATTTACGGCCTTTTTCCCATTAGTATAGCTGCGCTCGACGGGGTTCGGCATACGATATCTCCCAGCCTGAGCTATTCATTCGCTCCCGAGGTCAACACCAACCGAACGTATCCTTCTTTCGGAATCGGCGCCCCCTCACAACGCGATCGAAGTCAAAGCGTATCTTTAAGCATTGGTAACAATTTTGAGGCAAAGACCATTTCCAAACCCGGAGATCCCACCGAGGAACCGGAAGAAAAGAAGTACAATGTTCTCAATGGTCCTAATATAGGACTTTCATACAATTTCGAGGGGGCGGAACGTAAATGGAGTGACATTAGCGTGGGGGCAAGTACTACGCTCCTGTTTTTGAATGTCAACATGAGTTCCAGTTTTCGCCCATACGACGCTCAGGATGATTTTGACTACACGCCTTCTTTGTTGCGCTATTCATTGACATTCAGTCCGCGGTCACTGGGGGCGAGTGGAGCATTATGGGGTGGGGATCTGCTTGTTCTCAATGATGTGCATCCCAAGAACCATCCATGGTATCAAAACGCCGGGCAGCAGCAATGGAACATCAGTTTGCAGCCGCGGTACACGTTTTCTCAATCACGTACCGAAGTCGGTGAGAACTTCACTACAAGCAAACAGTACCAGCTACTCACCAGCGTATCCATACGTCCTACCAGAATCTGGGAGATTTCCTGGGGGGGTAGATACGATTTCAATACCAACCAGTTTGTCGGAAATACAATCAACACCTATGCGGACCTGGAATGCTGGGAAATGAAATTCGACTGGACCCCAATGGGGGTAAACCCCGGCTTTTACTTCACGGTTGGAATCAAAAAGTTCCCCGATATTAAATGGGAAGAGCGCGGTCAGGGTCGGCCATAGTTCAGTGTCTATTTAACCCGACTCCGACAGTCGAGAGACGCCGCACCGAGGGGAGCCGAGGGCGATGCCCCGAGCGGAGCGTTGTGTTGAGCGTAGTCGAAATGCCGAGGGGTAGAGCAGTATGCGTAAGATGTTGTGCGAGATTGACTTAGAAAAAGCGCAGGGGTATCCGGGGAGATACCTTGAGCGTTTTTCTACAATGAATCGCGCGCCGGCTTACGCAGAATGCCGTGAGTTGGTTGCGAAACTTGGCTAGTGTCTGTCCGGAACCCACTTCCCCAAAACCGATGCGGCACCGGCACCCAAATGGTATAGTGTATGCATGTCCGTATCATGCCGAGCGGACTGTCCAACGCCGCCGAGGAGTACACTCATGCCTGAAATTGTGAATACACAAGATCCCAATGCTCCCCTGAAAATTGTTCGGGTCGACCGTGGCTACCGGAGACGACTTTTCCTATGGTATTTATCAGGCATGCTGATCGCCGGAATGTGCCTTCTCGCCGTCCGTCCGGCGCACCGGTTCATATTCTCGCATGATATTATCACCGCGTTTCGCTACCTGGAGGGAGCCGCCATTGTCTTTTTGCTTCTGTTCTCCATTCCTGCGGTGTATCTCATCCGCACCGGACGAAAAATCCTTCGCCACGGCTCATTCCCCTTTCCAGGTATGAAGGTCATTCGGGACACTATTATTCTCGAAGGGGCGGAGGCCGGACGACGAGGGAAAGCCCTGATAGCACTGGGCATTCTTTCCATTTTCATGTCGATCTCTGGAATTGTCCTGACCCACGTCATGTTCGAGCGATGGAAAAACGATCCCATTTTCCGGCCACTATTCAACCGTGCCGAATACCAGAAGCAGTGAATCGCAGTGGTGGCTCTCTCGACATGCACAAAGTTCCGGGTCCCATCAAATCAAAATAGCGAAAGCTGCTCGGCGTCACCACGGGCACGACCTTTCGGTCTTGTAGTTTCTTCATACCGCTTCAATCGCTCTTCGATATCAAACAGGAAAGGAGACGCCGCCGGCTCGTAGGTTCGTCCGTAAAGAGTTCGCTTTTTGCACTTTGTCAGGAAAACCTGCTCTTTGGCGCGCGTCATACCGACATAGAACAATCGTCGTTCCTCTTGGGGATCGGAATGCAGCCCGGGGAGGGAAAGGGGTAAAAGACCTTTTTCGCATCCGACAATAAACACGACTGGAAACTCCAGCCCCTTTGCCGCGTGAATCGTCATCAGGGAAACATGTTCGGAACCAACAGCGACATCTTCCGAACGGCATAAAGTTATCTCACTCAGAAAACCATACAGGTCACGCTCCTTTTCTTCGGCAATGCACTTCATTGTATGCCATGCCGCTCGAGCATCCGCCTGTGATTCCAGTTGTTTCCTGATGCTCGAAAGCTCGGCGAACCGTTTGAGTCCCGCCGACAAGCCACGTTCCTCCACCAGGTCCCACAAATCTTCAAGGTATGAGATAGCCGGTGTGAGCCGCGGCATATTCAGGGCGATTCCCTTTAGTTCGGCCAATGATGGCTCCGGTGATTGAGCTATCCGATTGCGAATGTAGGGGTCGTCAAAACCCATAATTGAACGAACAACGCGATTTGCCCGCAAAGGGGCGAGGTGACCGCGATACGCCAGCAGCAGTGCATCGATAAAACTCGCCGAGGCCTCTTCCTCCGCGGGTTTTTTCGATCCCGCCGTTTGATACGGTATACCGCTTCGTTCAAACGCCTCGGCCAGAGAGTCCTGCTGTGACCCTATTCGATACAGCACCGCAAAGTCGCCAAAACTTCGAGTTGCATCAGCGGCGGAATCGGCTCGACCGGAATCGTGCGAGAACATGCTTGTCCCACCGGCCATCCGTTCGATAGCATGAACCACAAACTCGGCTTCGGCTTTATGTGTCACAGCCGAATGGATCGATACGGTACCGCCGTGATCCACCAGCGAAATCAATTCCGGAACCGAGGAATCCGCTCCGATCTTTATCACCTGTCCACCGGCGGTCAGGATATCCGCGCCATTGCGATAATTGTGCGTAAGGTGCACCACTGTCGTGCCGGGGAAATCGTGGATGAACGCATGAAAAAAGCCGACATCCGACCCACGAAAGCCGTAAATAGCCTGATTCGGATCACCGATTGCCGTAAGACGGCCCGAATGACCAACGACAACTTTCAGAAAGGCCCGCTGAGCGGCATTTACATCCTGATATTCATCGACCAGAACTTGTGGGTACGCTTCGTGGATAGCCGATTGTAATGCGCGGTTGCTCTCCAGAAGGTGTATGGTCTCGGTAAGAAGATCGTCGAAATCAACGAATCCACGTTCCCGAAGAGCTGTCGTGTAACCGTCGGTTCCCTCCGGAGCCTTTCCCCGACAAGCATTCGCCTTCCACCGGGAAATATCTTCAAGCAACGAGTCCCGTTCGGGTCGGGTAAGATCGGGCCATGCGGTTTGGGCCGCATGTTCACAATCCTCGGGAGTTGCGACTCGAAAACATTCCGGCAGCACCGCACCGACCCCATTTTCGCGAAGAATCCTGAGGGCGAATCCATGAAAGGTGCCTACGAAGATTCTTTCCTTGAATGGTCCGGTACGTTTGGCGACTCGTTCCGCAAGCTCCCGGGCGGCCTTGTTTGTAAATGTTATCGCAAGAACATTCTCGTTTTCCTTGAGCGTATCGGTCAAACGCTCGATTCGCCGAGTGAGAGTATGTGTCTTTCCGGTGCCCGGCCCCGCGACGATCAACAGATGGGAGCCTTCGTGCGTTACCGCCGAAACCTGCGCAGCATTGAGTCCGGTCAATCTCGTATCACCCGCAAGTAGTTCGCCCATAGCGGGAATCGACGGTGAAACAGTTGAATTCGATTCAGGCCCGTGCGCTTCTCGGACCTCTTCCACAGGTTCCGACACAGCCGGAATACAGGTCGTTTCCGGCGCCGAGGAAGATTCAAACATCAGATCATCGAACAGCACCGTCTGCCCACTCAACTCGGCACGATCATCGTCATCGAAAATCTTGACCACACCGTACTCACCGTCATACCCGGCCTCGACCTTCATTTCTTCATTTCTGACCCGACGCACCCCTTCGGCCACCAGGGTCCCCGACACGGAGCGGACCTCCTCCAATGGAATATCGCACAGGATGGAGAATTCACTCCCCAGGCTTTGCAGCGCCTCGTCATACGCACGAAGCACCCGTTTGGATCCGGCTCTTACACCGAACGCATCGCCGATGATTTCCGGTAGCGGAATGAGGCTTTTGTGAGGACGCCACGAATCGGGCCGCCCAGGCTCGTTCCGATCGGCAAGCTGTTCGACCCGGGCCATAACCCCCACGGTAACAGCCCTGCCGCACACCGGGCAGAGCCCACCGGATGCACGGGTTTCCCTCGGGTGCATCCGTTGACCGCATTTGCGGTGCCCGTCGAAATGATACTTGCCTTCCTCGGGAAAGAATTCTACCGTACCGCACAAGCCCCGATCCGAAGGATCATGAAGTGCTCTGTAAATGGCGCCGTAGGAGAGATCCCTTTCGAAAATGTTTGCCTCTCGTCCGAGCTTCGACGGAGAATGAGCATCCGAATGCGATACAAGAACAAACGGGTCCAGTGAAGATACTCGTCGATTCATCGGAGGATCGGAAGATAGTCCGGTCTCAACTGCTCCGATGTACTTTGTAAGATCGCCGTAGCACTCTTCAATTGAATCAAACCCGCTCTTCGATCCCATCGCCGAAAACCACGGAGTCCATATATGAGCGGGAACAAGAAACGAATGTGGATCGGATTCCAGGACGATCTCGAGCAGGATTCTGGAGTCCAGTCCCAGTATCGGCCGACCGTCGGAGCGAATGTTACCAATACTCTCCAGCTTCATTTGAATACGTTTGGCGACCTCGAGTGACGGCGCAAAGACTACGTTATGCACTTTGCGGACCGTGTCGTCACGTTTGTAAATATTCGCGATTTCGCCCGAAAGCATGAATCGAACCGGTGCACGACAGGCGAGAGGAACCTGGTCCGTCAGCGGCTCGGCCAGTTCCCGCTTGAGTTTGTACAAACCGTCGTCGGTGGGGGTAAGTTTCTCTTTGAGTTCCGCGAGCCATTCCGGATGGGTAAAATCGCCGGTACCGACTAACGCGATTCCTTTTTTCTGCGCCCACACCCACAGATGCTCCACATCCAACTCCTTGCTCGTTGCTCGGGAATACCTGGAGTGAATATGAAGATCCGCGAAAAACTTCATGAGCTACTCCGCGAAAACGGATAACGAGTCATACAAGATGCTATCCCTACTTTGTGGTTATGAGGCTGTCACCGGATAAAACATAAAAACTGGTCTGTTCCTTGGAAGGGCAACACATCGGATCGGATTCCGCATGTGTCATACGGGTTAGTCGTATTTTACTGTCGGTTATCGCGATGTTCATGATCTTCTGACGATCTCCGAGTGGCGTTCCCGCGACATTTTCATACCCGTTTTTGGTAGGAGCGACAACGGCAAGATGGGAAAACGTTCCCGACCCGCCGGCATTTGAGGTTAAAACAACCGCGGCGGATTTTCTATAGGAACCCAGACTGCCGATCGCACGGTGCTTGGTCACAACGACTTCTAGAAATGAACCGTCCAAAGCACTCTTGCCCCCGACAAACCGCCCATTCGTAACTCTTACCGGACGTAAAACCGTCGGTGAAAGATCATAGGTCAGATTACGGATCGCATTGATTATTTCCGCGTCCTCACTCTTCCCGACAGCCGGTCCTCCGGGGACACATCCCGTCATTGCGAAAAGGCCGATCAGCACACCGACAACTGTCTGAAGATGTTTGACCCGAATCCAACAGTGCTCGCGCGTTTTTTTGCATCGCATGTAGCGTGTAAGAAAAGATACCTTTAACGTGACGCCCTGCCTTGTCGAATCCGAAGCCATAAGTCACTCCTTTTTCGCCCCGACAGTGTCAGGGGTGAACTACCTTTGGGAGTCGTAACGAAATAACCTCTCCATATTCGCTTTCAATCGCAACCGCGTGGACAATAGTATAAGCTTGCCGGCGGGAAGGAAAACGCCAGGTTTTCACCTCTCCGACCAGGGCTTCCCGAAGATGCCGACCCAGCGCGGGATCATACCCGGGAAGATCCACTTCTTTGACTTCGCCGTCGGGACCAATCCGCACTTTCAGATTGAATTCCGGATACGCTTTGCCGTACGTCCACCAGAGTTCGTATATGATCGGCTTCATGCAGAAAGGAACGTAATATGAGTCCAAAAGCTTTACAACCGCAGCGGAATCTTTGTGCGCTTCAGAAAGTTCAGTTATGCTTTGAGCGATTTGATTTCTGACGAACACCGTTTCGATAAGCCTGCTCGGGCACCGCTCAACCGCTATATTGTCGACAAGGTCAATGGCACCTTCGGGGAAAAATCGATCCAACGGTTTGTCACCGTAGCTCTGGTATATTTTCCCATCGAGAAACAAGCTGTCGCCGTTTCTTCGGACATACCACGTCTGTTCGTCAAGCGGATACCATACGGTATCCTGTTTCCAGCCGTCCTCCTGCTGCGAATAGACGGGCTTATAGCAGGTATCATTATTATGGATGAGTACTTTTTTCAGCACTCGAATATCGCATGAGATCGTTTGTGTGCTCTCTTCGGCGAAAAAACCGGGATGCAAAAACGCTTGTATGATGGTGGTGAGCGAGGCGGTATCTCCGGCGGGCAGATAATATTCTTCTGTTTTGACGCGCCAAATAATCCCGTTATCGATCAGTTCGATTCGATCGTGCACGGACATGTTCCGATGATCGCTACCCTCCTCCGAATCGTGGGTCCAGAACCCCGCAAGTGACTCCGTAATTTCCTTTTTTCTCTCCTCCTCGAAGGGATCCACTTCCGAGGGCTCTTCGATTTCATTCAGTACACCAGTCAGACCGGCGATGAGTTCATCGGATCGTGAATAAAAGACGAAACCGATTACCAGGGCAACCAGCAAGACGATGCCCTTAACAAACGAATTCTTTGAAGTTGGTTTTCGAGGCATTCGAATAGTCCTTCTATAGTATTCTCGGGGGCTCCGCATAACAGGAACAGGGAGCCATTACATACAGGTATTAGAACGTTGTGTGAGGCCGGTTTGTTTCAATCGGGAGAGCCGCTAACTCGCTCAAACCGTGACGTTCCCCGCCAATTACGGCAACGCATGCGATTTTCACCTCTGTCCCGGACCTCCGCTATTCGTTTTTCGACGCCGCCCAGTCGAGCACTTCGATCAGCAGTTTCCACCACTCGGCTTCGTATTCTGGAGCTGCTCCGGAGATTTCGATCATTGGAAACCCGGCTCGCGCCGATACCGCTTTCGTGCCGTCGGCCAGTGCAACCCCAGATTCGTAGAGGAATATCGCCGCATGATCGGGTTCTCCCTTCACCGTTGCCACCACAGTTGCGGACGACGCCGGAATTGCCCAGGGAACCGCCTGGAATCCACTGAGGATTCGAACGTCCCGCGATACGGACAGATCATTACGAATTGCACCGGTATTATGTAGTGCAAGGTATTCCTCCTCCGAAACACCGGTAGTCGTTTGCGCAAGTCCCAAAACCGTGTAGTCATTGGGTCCCGACGCACACACAACGGGTTTCGATACATCCTTGAAAAACTCGGCAATTCTGGGTTTACTCACCGACTGCGAAATGAATACAACCCCCTTATCCGACAGAACCGATTCAGAGTTCCCCATGAGATCCCCTCCGGTGACACGCGTGACAACGTACCCGCGACTTTTCAGTGTGTCGATCACACGAAAATCCAATCTATCGGATTCGTTCTTGTGCTTGCCGGTGCTCTCATGGACCACCAGTACATTTCTGCCGCAAAGATATTGCTCATTCGCATCGATTTCTATCCGGTGATCCGTAATCGCTCCTGGTTCGGCGCCGCTCGGATTCTCGAGCATCAGCCGGATATCTTCGGATGCTTTCTCGCAAACGCCGTCAACGACAATCGTAACCTGAATCTCGGCAAGAGTATCCCCGACCTCGAACCGTACTCGGTTTGCCGACAGGTGATAATCTTCCGATACGACTGCCGTTCCGGTGACTCCGATACCCACCTCCACCGGTTCATGCGGGGCTTTCGACAATGCGACCTCCACCAGCAGAATGGCGTCTTGCTCCCGCACGCGCCGCTTACTATTTACAAACGAGACTTTGGGCTGCTCGATTGCCGTGGTGCCGGTATCGTTGTCCATTATGGTCAACGTGTGGAATTCTCGCGAATAAGATACCAGATCCGATAATCCCGGGACGAGTTTGAAAACGATAGCCTCGTCGTCCTCCTGCGTCTGATCGTCGATTATACTAACTGGTATGGTCAGTTGAGTTTGTCCGGGAGAGAATGTACCGAGAGTGTCGCCGAGAGTGTAATCAACCGCCCTTGTCACACTCCCCCCTGCTTGTACGGTAACCGCGACGGGTACGGGACCGGAAAGGGGACGACTCATCTTGATACCGATATCATAGATACCGATCGATTCAGCAGCCTCTCCGGATAGCTGCGAAAAAGTTACACTCGGCTTGGATATCACCTTGATGGGATGCGAATGCGAGTCTGTTACTTCCTCAAACGTTTTAACGGTCAGGTTCAAAACGTACTTTCCGGTATCAGTATCCAAAGGTCTCCATGTTATCAGGGAATCCCCTTCGATGAGCAGAGTTTTGTAAAGTTCGCCCCGCTCTGTCCGCAGGTCCGCGACTATACCGTTTCGTGCCGGCTGAAATGCCGGTTCCGTACGGACTACCAAAGACAGGCTATCCAGCGCAGCGGTCAAGGTGTCTTCAAGTTCCCGGGACATGGCAAACCTCGCCGGTTCGATCGGTTCGGCCGTATCCTTGGGTTCATAGACATGGCTCCAGGGCGACTCGACCGTCAGTTGCTCATAGCCGTCGTTCACGATTACAATGTACCTGTATTTCCCGACAACATCCGGAGTCCACTCCAGAAAGCCGTCTGGCCCCCGGCTTACTTCAACCGAGGCCTGCGGCGTAGAGATCTCTCGGTAAACGGTAGTCGCCACATCGTCGCCTTCGGGATCGGAGTACAAAACAGTATCCGTAACGACCTCTCCGATACTCGCCACCTCCGCAGGCTTGACAATAACTTTCGGAGGTTTGTTGTATTTGATTGTAATAGAAGCGCGCGCCGTGTCATGGTACTCATTGCGTGCAACCACCCAGACCTCATTTCCTTCCAGAACGTGGCTGAGTGTTACCTGAGCGGAATAGTACCCGTCACCGTCATGCGTTGCGGTTATGCTTTCGATATCTACGCCGGCAACCGAAGAGTTATCCTCTCTGACAAGCACCCGTAAAGTTATGATGGAATCCGGAGTGACATGTCCGTCGAAAATCTCGGTATCGCCAATATGGAAGCCCCTGATTTCCGGAGGCGTTTCATCAACCGAACTGTAGATTGCGGTGAATTGTTTTCGGGAGATCCAGTTACCTCGAGCCGTGGTATCCGAATAAAGCTCCAGAGAGAACACTACGGTATCGCCGGCAATGGATCGAGTCAGATCGAATCCCTCGGAAATTTGAATCACCGTATCGCTTTCTCCCAGCACTTTCAGACCGAACTTCCGCCCGAACGCTGAAGCCACATAGCCGTAAATACTGACCATTCTGTTGGTGGTAGATAGCCGGTCCTGTTCGTCAAGCCTGGTCAGCAATTCGATCTCCGGATCGCCCCCTTGAAGCGGATCGTACCGAACGACAATATTTTTACTCGAACTATTGCCGGCAAAATCCTTTGCTGTAATCGTAATACTCCGTTCTTCCACTCCGGTGGCATCAAAAGTGGGCGTGTAGGAGCATAAACCCGACGAACAGGAAGCCTCTGTACCGTTAACGCGGACCTCCGCGACGCTCTGCTCCGCGTCCTCGACCCGGAAAGTGATCGTGTTTCGGTCCCTGTTCAAATAGACCAAGTCTCCGGAGGGAGAAAGCTCGGCATCGATCAGCGATATTTGTGGCGGAGTCAAATCTCTCGCCGTTACCATAAACGATACCCCGATAGACCGCTGCTCGTATTCGGGAGACTCGACGTAGAGAACGCCGGAATCCGGGGCCGATGAGGGTATCGTATACTTGACTACGTTTGTACTGGATTTTTTGGGCAGCACGTTGTCTTTAAAGTAAAGGACCCAGACATACGTCACGTCGTCTCCGACAGGATCCGTTTTAAGCTCAACCTGGATACCGATCCCCGTATCGATATCCGGGGGATTGAGAGGCGAATGCATATAAATTCGTCGATCGGCCCTTATGGAATCTCCGTTGCTGAGAAGCCCGGTTGCCGTGATCATTTTCGAACCGGTGTCGGGAAATGATACTCTGAAAGTAAATGTCGGCCAGCCACGTGTAGCCGCATCGAATACCAGCGTATCGGAACTCTCCGCCATATTGCCCGAAGTTGTTATGGTCACGCGCTTCACGTGCTCCGGGAGAAGAACTTTCCCGCTTATGGCCGTGCCGGTAAAAAAAGGTATCGAACTGCCGTCGGCGGGAGTTTTATCGCCCCACACAATCTCCGCGGCTTCGGGAACATCGTACGGATTGCTTTCGTCGGTGCAGGTGAACAGAACAAGACTAAGCAGCAGGACGGCAGTTGTTTGGACGGTAACCCACATTCTGTTTTCCATTTTAACAATCTCCTGAAGCGTTTCCCGTGCATGTAGTCCAGTCCGAGAGTTGTGTATTCGCTTGATTAAGAGATCAGAAAGTGAAACTCATGGAAAAGCCAAACAGGCCCGTTGCCCCACCGCCGTAACCCAGAAGCATATAGAGCAAGTCCCGTTTTCGGTGGTCATTTGCCTCATCCCAGTCATCAGGATTGTACTTTTCTTTATTCTCTCGAGTCAGTGAATTCATAGAGTCGAACTGTGCCTTGGATTTGCGATAGTCGAATGTTTTGTACACTCCCACCCCGATTCCCGCCAGCCCAACGACCGCGCTGCCCACACGCAAGACCACTCTGCTCGGCTTCGTTTTTTGTACCACCTCGCCCCCGAACAATTGGGCCAACTCGGGAGCCGGCATGTCACCGAGTTCGTTGGTAAAAGCTCCTTCGCCAACCTCAACCACCTCGCCATTCACCGCAAAATCCGAGCGTCCGTTCTGACGAAACCGGCAATCACGAACGATAATCTGCTCTGTCAGAGTATTTATCCCATACAGCGAGTATTCCACCCGGCACTGCTCAAAACTGGTTCCGACCGCGTTCTCGAAAACGGTAATACCATTCCAATCGTATGGAGCCGCGGGCATTGTGGAAAGAGGGGAATGTGCCGTGTCGTTTTCCGAAGTGAACACCACCGGCGCAGCTTCGGTTCCTTCAGCCTTCAGCACTCCATGAATCTGCAATCCGGTAAAATTCTTGAACAGGATAACCGTCCCGGCCTCGAGCACCACGGTTTCTCCTGGACGAACCGAGATATCCGACGTTACAAGGTAGGGCCGCCCCGAGTTCTTCACGCGGGAAGGAAGCTCACCGGTGAGGGTATCCACAACGCCTTCTTCCGTGGCGGTTGTTTCCGAACCAAGGGAGGAGAATACGGCGACAAAAAGCAGCACGACCATGGATTTCAGTTTACCTGGCTTGACCATATGGACCGAATGTTCTCATTGGCTTCTCTGAAAAACCGGTGATTCTGGTTATTTCGGTATGCGTATTTCACATCATACCAACTCTGCAGTGCCGCTTCTTTTGCGCTTTCAGTCTTCTCTGCACTAAACATACCACTTCGGCATTCGGCTCTAAAGTATACCACATTCTTCAACAACGCGTCCTTATCGGCAAATGACGCAGGAAGAGCTTCGACGCGCTTCAGGGCGGACAGAGCCTGTTCATACATCCCGTTTCGAATGAGATGACGGGCCTTTGCCATGTAAAATTCACTATCCTCAACGTTGTTCACGCGGAGAAATGATCCGATTTCACTACTGCGACGAACGCCTTCGAGTGCCCGAAGTTTGAAAATAAGCGCCTGCGCTTCCTGTGCCCGCGCCGGGGAAAGTTCATCATACACTTCGAGCGCCTGATCGTAGTTTCCGGCCGAAAGCTCGCGTCCCATAATCGAAATCGGATCGCTGATTCCATGCTTTTGTGCCAGTCGATCCAGAAGGGACTGTTCAATCCGCTGCTCCGATACCACTCTACGTTCAGCAGGGATGACAACTGGTTTTTCTCTCCTCGTAACACTCGACGGTTTTCCAACCGATTCCCGTTCGGGCTTCGTGCCGTCGGCCTTATGAACCTCAGGTCCGGCCCCGGCAGGCGTTTTCGCGGCCAGTTGCGGAATCGAGGCATGTTCGATGGTCGAGCCGGCAGATGACGGTGCAGGTTTCTCATTTTCCGCCGAAACGGGTGTATTTGTCTTGCCTTCATCAGGCTGCTCGACCGCCGATACAACTGTTGTATTGCCTGATTTCAGGATAGCCGACCCGTGGAAGATCCCCAATCCGAGAGCGATCGTACCGACCGCGACTCCCCCAATCCGGGCAACATTCGGCCACACGCGCCGACGAAAATGAACAATCCGTTTCTCTTCGTCGCCATCCATGAAAAGGCGTGCCGTTTCCGCCGGACTCAATGAGGTAAGCTTGTGGTGTATTCGTTCCAGGCTTGCGAGCACGTCTTCAGCCGAAGACGGTCTTTTTTCCGGGTCGAGTTCCATGCAGCCGATAATCAGTTTGCGCAGTTTCGCAGGTATCTTTATCTTATATTCTGAGAGGCTTTTGTAGGCATTTTTCGTCCGCTGAGGGACCAGCCTGGAGACATTCGTCTCGGCAAATGCGCGAAACCCCGTCACCAACTCGTACAAAACACAACCAAATGAAAACAGGTCCGCCCGCGCGTCGTATGAATCCCCATCGAGCTGCTCAGGGGCAAGATACTGGAGTGAGCCGACGAGGTATCCCTCCATGGTATGAAGCGATATTTCCGCGGGACGCGCAATACCGAAATCGGTCAGTTTCACCAGGCCGTCACGGGCCATCATCACGTTGGCCGGTTTCAGATCTCGATGCAGAATGCCCTTGTATTTTTTTTCCCCAACAATGAATGTGCTGTTATGGGTATAGGCCAGCGAACGGGCGATCATGATTCCGATTGCCGTACAGGCCTCGAGCGGCAGCGCACCACGTCTGCGAACTATACGGTCAAGCGCAAGTCCGTCGATCTTTTCCATCTCAATGTAGGGTAAGTGGTTCCATTTCCCTACGGCATGGATCTCGACAATATTCGGATGACGCAATTGCGCCATGATCTTCATCTCGGTATGAAATCTATTTAGAGCTTCGGGCGAGTGTGAGGGCTTAAGAACTTTTACCGCGCGAGATACCCCGAGTTGTTCGTTCCAAACGTCATAGACGATTGCAACCCCACCTTCACCCAATATAGATCGCACGACACCGGATCCCAACGGCTCCGGCCTGGTTCCATCGGGAAGCACCGCAAGCTGAGCACGAGACGAGAGTGTGAAGGCCCTCTGAACGGCAGATGTACTCAGCCGCTTATCCTGATTCTTGTTTTCAATCATACTTTTATGATTCCACCAGATGCCGAACTCGAAAATCGTTATGTCTTCGATGAGAGAATAGTTCCGATTTTTTTACTGATTTCGGACATGCTCGGCAGGATGGATGATTCGAAAGGCGGTTAATATTCTATAGAAAATAACAAAAAAACACTCACATTGCGACATTTTAAAACCGGAGAGGAAAAATATCACTCAAGTGCTACATTCACTGCTTTTGCCAAATGGTTTGTTCTGAACGGTTTCCGCACCAAACCGCAGATTGAATCGTGATCGACAAAATCCGCATCATCCGAAAACCCGGACATTACCAGGATTTTTACAGCAGGATTAACCTTTCTCATTTCCTTCATCACCTCAAACCCGTTCATCACCGGCATTATCAAATCAAGCACCACTAGATCGAATGCCTCCCACTCACGATTGTACGCATCCAATGCATCCCAAGCAGCGGTAAAAGCTCTCACGTCGTGCCCCTGTCTTTTCAGGGCCTTCGCCGCCAGACCGCAGACCAACTCCTCATCATCCAGAAGCAAAATCCGGGCCTTGGGCCCCATCGATTTCTCCTCTGCCACAGGAGTTTTTTTGTCCGCATCATCCGAAACATTCTCGTAGGGTAAAAATATGATGAACTTCGTTCCTTGCCCCGGTATGCTTTCCACACGTATACAGCCCTCAAGCGAACGAACTGTGCCGTACACCGCCGCCAACCCCATGCCGGTTCCCATCCCTAATGCTTTGGTTGTAAAAAACGGCTCGTAAATATGAGAGAGGGTCTCGTCATCCATGCCGGTTCCGGTATCGGTTACAGTCACCCGTACATACGGACCGGCCTTCAGAATAATTGCCTCCGAATCATTCTTTTCGTCTTCCTCAATCATAACAACGGCAACCGCGAACCTGAGAATCCCCCCCCGAGGCATCGCATCGCGAGCATTTATCCCCAGATTGAGGACTGCGCTCTGAATCTCGGTAGTATCACAATGAACAGTGGCGGGCTCGGAAGCCGGCTCCTTTTCGATCGTTATTCGTCGATCAACGATTCGTGTCAGAACCGATACGACTTCCTCCACAATATCATTGACATCAACCGATTGCCTGAAAACCTGGCCCTTTCCGGCAAATGCAAGCAGCCGCTTCGTTAAATCGGCGGCACGATTGGTGGAAGTGATGATATTCTCAGCATACTTGGTGAGCACCGGATCGCCGCTCACCAACTCGAGCAGCATATCCGAATATCCCAAAATCCCCGCAAGCTGATTATTGAAATCATGCGCTATTCCACCAGCCAACTGCCCAACGGCCCGCATTTTCTCGGATTGTCGAAGCTGTTGCTCGAGCTGCTTGCGCTCGGTGATATCAAGTGCGGAGAAAGTTACCCCGAGAGATAAATCATTCAGGTCTAACGGGGTTGAACTCAGAAGCACATCAATAATCTCACCGTCCTTGCGCCGCCAGTGTGTTTCGACGGTTCCAGTGCCGGTTTGGGCGATCTGACGGTATTTTTCACGCCCGACATACTCGAAGTCCTCATCGGTGGGATACAATATCCGTGAAGAACGCCCCTCGAGTTCTTCACGCTTGTACCCGGTCATCTCTTCGATTCTCTGATTAGTCCACCCGAACACCCTGTTGTTCACCAGTCCAATACCCACCGGAGCTGCGCGAAAAATGCTGTTGAGCATGGTTTCTCGACGTCGAAGCGTCTCGTGGGTACGGATCAGTTCCTCATTATGGGATACGTATTCGGTGACGTCACGAGCGATACCCTCGATAGAAAGCCCGGCTCCTTCCGGATTGGCGACGACTGTCTCGCGCTGCTGAATCCATCGAATCGAACCATTGGGCAGTAGTATCCGGAATTTGAAAACGAGAGGGGGATCCCCACGTGTCCGCGCGGCACATGCGGCATCCCATTCGTTTTTTGAATCGGGATGAACGAACTCGGACAGGGTGTTGGGATCCCGGTAGAAGCTGTCCGGGGGCGCCCCGAAAAGGTATTCACACGAGGGGCCAATGAATTCATATGTCAAGTCGGGAACGCGCATGCGATACAACACATCACCGGCATTCTCCGCAAATCGAACAAACCGAGCCTCGAGTTCGCGATGCGCCTTGTCCAGGCATTCCTCCTGGATACGCTTTTCCATGAGAACCGCAAGAAACCTGATGCAATTCTTTATCAGGGAATGATTCTCGGATGACAGCTCCCTCCGGCTTCGTACCCGAACAGAGCCGTGTCTCCCTCGAATTGTTTCCAGCGGGAATACCGAATCGCTTTCCGGTGAGGCGTCGTCCCTAAGGACCGAAAACCCAACATCGGGCCAAAACCCGTTCATAACTTCCTCAAACAACCGACAAAGCGTAAGAATATTTCGCGTCTGAGTAAGGGTCAGCATGAATACGAGAAGGTCGTGGGATTTCGACTCCATATATGGCTTCCTGAGAGAGTATTGAACATGCAACCGATTCTAATAAACCAGACTAACCGGCAATGGATTGATTTTAACCCGAATTCGACAGTGAGTCGATTGTCGAAATCGGGGTAAGAGGAAAACAAAAAATCCCCCGCCAAACCAATCGGGTGCTATCGCGAGTGTATGAAATCCAATAGTTGTGCGGGATTGCCCTGCTAAATCGGTTAACCCAAGTTTCGCAATCAACTCACGGCATTCTGCGTAAGCTGTTGCTCGCTCTCGACTGCGAAACTTGGGTTAATGCTCTTTTTTTTACAAGATACATTACGACTTATTGTTCGCACAGCTTTTTTTCGTCTTTTTGGAGCCTGAACCCGACTTCGACAGTCAAGAGATGTCGTACCGAGCGGATCGATGCATTGCGCCGCACTGCGCTGCACTGCACTGCGGTGTCGAAGTGAGCGGTGTCGAAATGTCGAGGGGCGATGCCCCGAGCGGAGCGATGTATTGCGCTGCACTGAGCGGTGTCGAAGTGAGCGTAGCCGAAATGCCGAGGGCGATGCCCCGAGCGGAGCCGAGGGGTAGTGCGTTATGCGCAAGATGTTGTCCGAGACCGACTTGGGAAAAGCGCATTTGGGGGGACGGAGCTGCATTCATGCAGCTCCTGCCGATCGCTCTCCACGATGTGCTTCGATACCGTATTCGCGACCACCTTCACCCCTTCACCGCGCAAAAGGCATAATTAAAGCCTAACCCAAGTTTCGCAATCAACTCACCATACCGAGCGAAGCGCTGCATTGCGCTGCACTGAGTCGAAGTGAAAAGTCGAAATGTCGAGGGGCGATGCCCCGAGCGAAGCCGAGGGGTAGAGCAGTATGCGTAACTAAGTGGCGATAACACCAAACTTCGCAGCCACTCACGGCCCCGCCTTTTGGGACGTAAGTTGTTGCATTACAAGGACTTATTCTCTCATGGAACTCAACCTTCGTTCAACTCTGATCACTTTGCTCCTGCTTGTGACCGGGCGCCTCTTTGCCGAGGACCTCCTCGTCCACCGCGTTCCGGCCGGCTCAAACGTTTTCATCATAGAAAACCAATCCGGCCTGTACCTCGTCGATGCGGGCTACCCCGGCAAACACGCAAAGATTCAGCGAGCACTTTCGGCTCTTGCCCCTAAGAAACTGAAACTGATATTTATCACACACGGCCATTTCGATCACTACGGAAGCGCGGCGGCTCTCAGAGACTCGACCGGTGCTCCCATAGGCATCCATATCGCCGATTCCACAGCCATGGCACGGGGCGAAACGCCTCTGAAACACACCCGAAACGGCGGTGCTCTCGGGAGAATGGTTCTTCCTTTGGCCGAAAAAATCTATGGAGTTCACCCCACCATTCCGGATATGGTTTTCACCGACGGAGATTCTCTTCATCACCTTGGTTTGAGAGCGGTAGTGGTGCACACACCGGGACACACCAAAGGTTCGGCGTCCCTTTTCGTCGACCGCAGATATCTATTCGTGGGGGATCTGCTCGAAACCGTTCTGATACCAAGAAAGCAGAAGTTTTTTGCGGAAAGCTGGGAAGACATTGACTCAAGTATCAACAAAATCAAAGCTTTAACCCCGGATTCAGTTTTCGCCGGGCACGGTCGCAGGGCGATTTCAGACCGGGAACTCATGAAAATTGAGTGAGTGCACATTTCATACACAGGGCTAGCCCAGGTTTCGCAGTCGAGAGCCGCCGTACCGAGCGGAGCCGAGGCGATGTCCCGAGCGGAGCGATGTATTGCGCTGCACTGAGCGGTGTCGAAGTGAGCGTAGCCGAAATGCCGAGGG
>CAYFVL010000049.1:0-25365 GCA_964346405.1 uncultured Fibrobacterota bacterium | reverse complement strand
ACGAATCGCGCGCCGGCTTACGCAGAATGCCGTGAGTTGATTGCGAAACTTGGGCAGGTGAATCGCGCGCCGCGCGGGGGACACAACAAAATCGGCTGGTTGGTCGAGATTCCACATATAGCCGGAACAATGAGACAAGGACATATCTATGCGTGAAATAAAAGTAGGTCTCATAGGCGCCGGAACGGTCGGCGGCGGAGTCCTGAAAATCCTTTCAGAGAAAGCAACCCACTTTGCGGATGATCTCGGGCTTCCAATTCGGGTCGCACGAATTGCGGATAAGGATACGAATCGCCTGAATACTCTTCCCACGGGAGATGCGATTTGCAGCACCAATGCCGACGATATTATTTCGGACGATGGCATCGAGACAGTAATTGAGCTTGTCGGGGGTACCGGCTTCGCCCGAAACCTGGTTCTTCGCGCCTTGCATGCGGGCAAACATGTAGTTACCGCAAACAAGGCCCTTCTGGCCGAGTACGGACCGGAAATATTCGAAGCTGCCGAAAAGAATAATGTTTCGGTGTATTTCGAAGCCGCCGTCGGTGGTGGTATGCCTACTATCAAGACCATTCGCGAATCAATGGTTGCAAACGATATCTATTCGCTGAAAACAATTATAAACGGAACCTGCAATTACATCCTGACCGAGATGGAGGCGAGGGGACTGTCATTCGACGATGCTCTTGGGAAGGCGCAGGATGGGGGCTTTGCCGAAGCCGATCCCACTCTCGATGTTGGGGGAGGTGATTCAGGACATAAGATCGCCATTATGGCCTCGCTGCTCCGGGGCGGATTCGTTCCGTACGAAGATGTGCCCATTGAAGGTATTATCAAAATAACAGAGCGGGACATTTCGTTTGCCCGAGATCTCGGTTACAGAATTAAACTTCTGGGTATTATCAAATCCGACAGCTCCGGCCTTGAAGTCCGGGTTCATCCGGCAATGCTCCATACGGATCACATACTCGCCTCCGTATCGAAGGAATACAATGCGGTTCTGCTGGAAGGTGACGCTGTCGGACAGATTTTGCTGTATGGAAAGGGCGCGGGTGAGCTGCCGACGGCCTCTGCCGTTGTCGGCGACATCATTGATGTAGCACGGAATCTTAGCGGTTCCAGCCCGAAACGGATCCCCATGAACTTTTACGCCGGCGACAAACGGATCACCCTGCGACCTTCGGGTGCCGGCATCTCAAGATATTATCTCCGTTTCACTGTCGCCGATCGACCAAGCGTGCTTGCACTCATAGCTTCGGCATTGGGCGAAAAGAATATCTCGATAGCGTCGGTGGTGCAGAAGGAAGGCCACAGCAGCGAATATTGCCCGGTCGTGATACTTACGCATCCCGCGGAAGAGAAAAACCTCCGCGATGCTGTCGGCGTGATAGAAAAAATGGATTACATCCGTCATGAAACTCAGATTATACGAATAGAAGAATAGAGACGTTTACATGAAATACGCCGGAACGCGAGGTAATTTTCGACGGGTGGAAGCCGCGGAGGCAATCAATTTTGGAATGGTTCCCTCGGGCGGACTTTTTGTACCGGAAAGCATTCCCGGGATCGACATTTCACGGCTGAAAAATCAATCCTACCAGGAAACCGCCTATGAGGTTCTTTCCCGGTTTCTTACCGACTACACCGATGAGGAATTGCATTCCTGCATCACCCGCGCCTACAGTAGTGATTCGTTCGACACGCCCGAAATTGTAAATCTCGTGAAGCTGGGAAAGTCAAATTCGATTCTGGAGCTATGGCACGGTCCTACCGCCGCATTCAAAGACATGGCTCTTCAGATAATGCCCCACTTTCTATCAACAGCGAAGAGTAAGTTGGGGGTCAACAAAGAGACTCTGATCCTCGTGGCCACATCGGGGGACACGGGAAAGGCCGCGCTTGAAGGGTTCAAGAATATTGACGGCATTTCAATTATAGTATACTATCCCGCCGGAGGGGTTAGTGAAATCCAGCGGCTTCAAATGGCAACGACCGGGGGTTCGAATACGTATGTGTATGCCGTCGACGGCAACTTCGACGATTGCCAGACGGGTGTCAAATCTCTGTTTGGAGATGAAGCGTTTCGACGGGAGCTTGCCGAGAAAAACATCGAATTCAGTTCGGCCAATTCTATCAACTGGGGACGGCTGTGTCCTCAGATTGTGTATTATTTCTACGGCTATATGAAGCTGGTCGAGCAAGGCGACATAATTCTTGGGGAAGAAATAGACATTTGTGTTCCCACCGGCAATTTCGGGAATATCCTGTCCGCATACTATGCCGAAAGAATGGGCCTTCCTGTCGGGACTCTCATTTGCGCATCCAACCGTAATCGGGTCCTGGCGGATTTTCTCAAAACCGGAGTGTACGATCGCAATCGACCGTTCCACAAAACCACCTCTCCGTCGATGGATATTCTGATATCCTCCAATCTTGAGAGGTTCCTGTACGAAATCACCGACCATTCCCCGGATATGGTGTGCTCGTGGTTTGCGGAGCTTTCCGAAAAAGGGACGTTCACAATAGAGCCCGATGTAAAATCACGACTTGATTCGATCATGACGGGGGTTTGGCTCGATGATGAAGATGTTTTCAAGACCATAAAGGCTACCTACGAGGATTTCGGGTATGTCCTCGATACGCATACCGCGGTCGGAGTGGGAGCAAAGAGCATAGTTGGCGGGTCACGGCATACGTTGATCGATTCCACGGCCAGTCCATACAAATTCAGTCCAACGGTCCTTGAAGCCGTTTCCGGAGAACGGTATGAAGACGAGTTCACAACAATAGAACGTCTGGAAACACTGACCTCCGTACCGGTTCATCGGGCAGTGGCCGGGCTGCGGGAAAAACCTGTTCGTCACAGCCGAACAATCGGTATAGGTGACATGAAGCGAAGCATTCGTGATATACTCTTTTGAGGTGCGGGATATTGGCAGGTAATGCCCTTCGCCTTGATCCTCCTCCGCCCGACGGAACGATAGAGTCGGCACAACCGGATGAGGAAGACCCGCTCCGGATGCATCATGTATCTTGTTCAATGAAAGTGTGCCCGATGAAAAAGATTCTTCTCTCTTGTATCGCTGCAACAATGGTTGCATGGATTGGGTGCGAATCTCGTGATTCCGGCCAGGTTCTCGCCCGGGTAGGTACGTCTGTACTAACGCTTGACGACCTGTTCAAGAGCATTCCCCCCGAATACAGTGATCATATCACTCGCGAACACATGATAAGCTACGTAAAACAGTGGATCGACACAGAGCTTCTGTACCAGGAAGCTCTTCGGCGCCGCATCCAGAAAGAGCCGGAAATCAAAAATCGGTTGGAGAAAATGAAACGAGATCTGCTCAGCGCCGAAATCATCAGTCGCAGCACGGTGGTGGGTGCGGACAAAAAGCCCGTCACCCCGAAGGATATCGAATCATACTATCAAAAGCATAAAGATGATTTCGCGCGCAATACCGCCGTTGCCAAATACGTAGAAATCGTTGTAGACGACGCTAAGACCGCATGGCTGGTGCGCAATCAGATTACCGACGAAAACTTCCTGGATCTTGCGGCTCGGTATTCCACCGTGCCGGTTGAAGATCCCCGAAGTGCCGAGTTTATTCCTATTGACCGACTGCCGGAAGAAATCGGTGCGGTTATCGAAAAAACCAAAATCTCAGGGACTAGCGTGCCCATCGAAATGGGCGACGGATATCATATCATAAGGGTAGTGGATAAACAGGACGCCGGTTCGGTTAGCAGTCTCGACGAGGTCCGCGAGGAGGTCATCGGCACATTGGCCACTGAAAATCAGAAAGAAAATATAGAAAACCTGTTATCCAGTCTCAGGTTGAAAACCGATCTTGAATATCATTTTGAAAAAATCCCCGGAGCCGGCGATGCGCGCAGGGTCATCGACGGGGATGAAACCGTAGAGGCGAAATGAAAAAACTAAGCGTTGTGTTATTACTTTTGTTTGCAGGTTCCACCGTTCGTGCGTCCGTACCCGATTCCGCGCAACATCTGGACGGTATCGCCGCCGTGGTAAGTGATTCCATCATACTTTTCTCGGAAGTGGAGGCGTATGCGTACCTGAAGGGACAACAGATGAGGATTCAGAATCCAGGTCCCGATGAAATAGAACTCCTTCGAAAAGAGGCTCTTGAAGAGCTTATCGACGGCAAGGTACTTCTCGTAAAAGCAGAACGGGATACAAATATCACGGTATCCGTGTCCGAAGTGCAGGCCGGTGTTGAAAACCGGATTGAGATGATGCTGCGGCAGAATCGAATCACCCTGGAGCAGCTTGAGCAGATTCTTCGGGAACAACAGGGCATCAGCCTGACTAAATTCAAATCTGAATTGCGGACACAGATACGCCAGGAGCTGATGAAACAGAAGGTTCAGCAATTGTATGCGTCCCCAAGTACCATCACCAAAAAAGACATACAGACATTTTACCGTCAATATAAGGATAGTCTTCCCGCCGCTGGTGAAAGCATTCGCCTGTCTAAAATCACCATAAGATGCGATCCGTCGACGGAAATTCGCCAGAAGGCATATAATGAAATCAAAGCAATCAAGGAAAAGCTGGACAATGGGGCCGATTTTGCAGAAACGGCCAGGCAGTTTTCAGACGGACCGAATGCGGAAAACGGTGGAGACCTCGGTTTCGTTTCAAAAGGGACTCTAGGATTGCTGGAGTTCGAAGAAAAGGTTTTTTCGATGGATGTCGGGCAGATCAGTGAACCTTTTGAGACTCGACTCGGTTTCCATGTTGTGACGGTGGAGGCAAAAAAGGATGGCCGTTCTCACGCGCGACAAATTTTGGTTGAGGTTTCTCCCGACGAGGCATGCTATTCCAATGCACGCACCAGCCTTGATTCGGTGATGGCTAACGCGGCATCGGAGGATGCCTTTGCCAATGCCGCTCGATCACTCAGCGATGATCCGGTGAGTAAGCGTTTGGGCGGAAAAATGAAATGGCAAACCGTCGCGACGCTGTCTCCCACGACGGCAAAAGCAGTCAGGGGTCTGGAGGTGGGAGATCTCTCCTCGATTATACAAGACGGCAATGCTTTGACCATATACCGTGTCGACGATAAACAGCAGAGCAGGCCACTTACGCTTGAGGAGGATTGGAACGAGATCGCGCAAATTGCGGAACGAGTACTCGCTCAGCAAAAACTTCGTGATCTGGTCAAAAAATGGCGACAGGAAACCTTCATCGAAATAAATCTATAGGATACTCCTCGACCTACGATTCCCTGGCACGTATCTATGACCGCGTAATGGCTCATGTGCGGTATGATCGCTGGCTGGATATGATCGATGTCCTCTGTCGGGAGTATTTTCCCAACGGCAGGATTCGCGCATTCGAAATCGGGGCGGGAACTGGTATTCTCGGATCGCGGCTCGGGAATTACATAGATACCTTCCTGGCTTCCGATCTCTCGGTTCCAATGAGTGTTGAAGCCCGAATGAAGCTGGGTCGGGCGATTACCGCGGACGGGCGTCATCTGCCGGTCAAGGGACCGTTTGAATTGGTCCTTTTTCTATATGACGGCATTAATTATTTGTCCGGATTAGATGAGTATGCTCTTCTTTTCTCGGAGGTACACCGGGTTCTCGCCGATAATGGCCTGTTCCTGTTCGACATTACCACCGAAGCCAATTCTTTGCGCAATTTCGAGGATTTTCTCGATTACGACGACCTGGGCGACGCCACTTATGTACGACACAGCTACTATGACCGTCGAAGAAAACTCCAGCATAACGACTTCACTATATTTCTTCGTGAACCGGGTGAAGACCTTTTCTCAAAACATACCGAAATCCACTCTCAACGGATCCTTTCAGTTACGGAAATCAGCCGCGCCATACCGACCGATCTTTTTTCGGTAGAGGGAATCTGGGATGAGTTTTCGTTTCAAAGCTACAGCCGCCGCTCCGAACGGGTACATTTTCTGTTGAGGAAAAACCCCTCATGATTCAATTCTCCCATGTAACCAAGCTATACGGCGAGGATTTCCAGGCCCTGTGCGACGTTGACTTTTTTGTGGAAAAAGGGGGTTTCGTCATGCTGACCGGGGCAAGCGGCGCCGGGAAAACAACACTGCTCAAGCACATCTACATGGAAGAAAAACCAACTACGGGTCAGGTGTTGGTTTGCGGATTTGATTCGAAATATACCAAACCCAGAGATATTCCGTATCTTCGTCGAAAACTCGGGATTGTTTTTCAGGACTTCAAACTCCTGCATGATCGCGATGTCTATGAAAACGTGGCGTTCGCCATGAGAGTTACGGGGATGAGCGAAAGAAAGGTGAAACGCCGAGTTTTCGAGGTTCTTGCTCAGACGGGGCTGTCTCACAAGAGTTCGTATTATCCCGACCAGCTTTCGGGCGGAGAGCAGCAACGCGTCTGTATTGCTCGCGCCATTGTGAATGATCCGTGGATTCTACTGGCCGACGAGCCGACGGGTAACCTGGATGCGGGTGTTTCAGGGGAGATTTTTGCGCTTCTTCAAACCGTGAATAGCTGGGGTACCACCGTAATTATGGCTACTCATGATGTTCTTCTCATAGAAAACTACCACTACCGTCGGCTTATTCTCGAAAGAGGAAAGCTCATCGGCGGTGGGGATCGCAACATCAAACCCAAAACATGGAGCTTCTAATCATGATACTTGTTACCGGAGCCGCGGGATTCATAGGTTTTCATCTCTGTTCCTCATTGCTGGCGGACGGCGAGGACGTAGTCGGAATCGATAATTTGAACCCGTATTACGACCCGGAATTGAAAATGGGCAGGATACGTCTGCTTTCGGAGAATAACCGTTTTTCCTTTCATCAAATGGATATTTCAGACTATGACGCGGTTTCGTCTCTCTTTGAGAAAAGTGCTTTTTCGCGAGTATGCCACCTGGCGGCTCAAGCCGGCGTCCGGTACTCGCTTGAGAACCCTTTTGCATATCAGCGTGCCAACAACGAGGGATTTCTCAACATGCTTGAATGTGCCCGAAAGTTTCCGGTAGAGAATTTCGTATTTGCATCTTCGTCCTCGGTGTACGGCTCCAATACGAAACTTCCGTTCGCGGAATCAGATCGGACCGACAATCCTATCTCACTATATGCTGCCACAAAAAAGGCCAATGAAGTTACGGCACATGCATACTCACATCTATTCGATATTCCCTGTTCGGGCCTTCGTTTTTTCACCGTCTACGGCCCCTGGGGACGACCCGATATGGCGCTTTTCATTTTCACCCGTGCAATTCTTGCCAATGAACCGATAGACGTCTACAATCACGGAAAAATGCGGAGAAATTTCACCTATATCGATGATATCGTAACCGGCATCCGTCTCGTGCTCAATACTCCAAAAAAGTTTGAAATCTATAATATCGGGAACAGTCGTGCCGAAGAACTGATGGATTTCATACGGGAAATCGAGAAAAATACCGGGAAATCGGCTCACCTGAATTTCCAGCCAATGCAGATGGGGGATGTGCCGGCAACGCAGGCGGACATCTCAAAACTTGCCGCTCTGGGGTATTCTCCTTCGACCAATATAGACAAAGGTATTGAACAATTCGTACAATGGTATCGTGATTACTATCACATGTAACTTTCTGGATTACTAACAGCTTACGACACTGCCGACCACCTTTCGGGTGTCGAGGAGACGCACTTTTTATGGTATCTCGCAGGCAAGGACGCATCGTGGGAATGATTGCATTCCTTTTGTGCGCAGTGTTTCGCCCGTCATTTTCTCAAACCACAATGGATCCGCGGTCATTTGAAGCCTTGAGGAGCCAACTTCCCGCTCATATGCAAAATATGAGTCAATCCCAGTTGCAAAATACCTTGGAGAGAAAGACCGCCGAACAAAAGTCGCAACACCCTTCCAGGGACCGGGACAACTCCGCTGAAGGAAATTCCTCGCCGGAGTCCGTGCGCTCCGAGAATTCTGCTCGCGAACGAACCGTTTACCAGGATATGTTATTGGGAAATACGGTTGATCCCGACAGTGCGCTCACAAACCTTGAGGTATATGGATACCGGGTATTCAACAACGGGCGGTACGGCGACGGCGGATCGGAAGACATGATCTCTGTACCAGGGAATTATGTGATTGGTTCGGGTGATCAAATTGTCCTCACAATGTGGGGTCGTATCAACGAAGAGCACCAGTTGCTGGTCGACAGGGACGGTAAAATTCGAATCCCCCGCATTGGTCCCATGTTTGTTGCGGGATTCGGGTTTCGCTCTGTAGAAAAAAAACTGGTAGAAAGAATCCAGACAATTGAAGGTGTAAACGCTTCGGTGACCATGGGTCCGCTCCGTTCGGTAAGCATCTTTGTTGTCGGTGAAGTGCGGAATCCTGGTCAATATACCGTGAGTGCACTGTCAAATGTTGTTGGCGCACTGTTCGCATCAGGTGGAATTACCCGAAACGGTTCCCTTCGACACGTAAAGCTCATGAGAAATGGAAAAACTGTAACAACATTCGACCTGTATCAATTTCTCATGTTTGGTGACAATTTCAATAAAGTACGCCTTAAGGCGGGTGACGTCATTATGGTTCCAGTCCTGCGGAAAATGGCGGCCATTGCCGGCAATGTCAGACGGGGTGCACTGTATGAACTCGAGGGAAAGACCTCTCTGAGCGATCTCATTTCCCTTGCCGGTGGACTTTCGGCGACGGCATGGGTTAACAGGATTCAGGTCGAACGCTATGATAGTCACGAATATAGGAGCGTGCTCGACCTGGAAGCTGAAAATGCTGAAGACATACCCGACTTTGAGATTCTGGATGCCGATATTGTCAAGATTTATCCCATTGCTCTAATCGACCGCAATGCGGTGTTTCTTGAAGGCAATGTGTGGCGACCGGGAAAGTATGAACTCGAAGAGGGTATGCGTATAGCTGATCTGGTCGGCGGGTTCGATGGTCTTCTGCCCGAAACATACTATAACTACGCTGTTGTGACCCGTACACAACCGCCTAACCACTACGAGGAAGTACTCTCCTTCAATCTTCGGTCGGCCTTGATGCATCCGGAATCCCAGGACAACATTACTCTGGAGACCCGGGATGAAGTAATGGTCTATCATCGCGACTTCTTCGAGCCGGACCGGTATGTCACGGTGGGTGGTGCGGTCACAAGCCCCGGGGAATACAAGCTGCTTGAAAACATGAGAATAAAAGACCTGATCCTCAAAGCGGGTGGATTGAAGGATTATGCCAGTGCGACTCGTGGTGAATTGTACCGCCGACAGGAATCTGAAGATTCCGTTCGAACTGAGAGTTTTGAGTTTTGTGTCGAGTGTGCGATGGACGGGGATTCGCTTGAGAACATCTCTCTTGAGAAAATGGATAACATTATAGTCAGACGCAAACGCGGATGGGAAGAAGAAAAGTCCGTGGCTTTGATCGGCGAATTCGTGTACTCGGGTACGTATGTTTTGCTTGATGGGGAATCGCTGGGGGAATTGATCGGACGAGCCGGTGGGTTCACGCCTGATGCTTTTCTCGATGCCGCGATCCTGACACGAAAATCGGTCAAAGATCGCGAACGAAAAAGAAACCTCGAATATCAGCAGAAACTCCAGAGCGATATGGAACAATTGTCGATTCGCGCGGCTTCAATGGAAGATCCGGAAGAAGCAAGGCGAATTATGGCACAGCAATCCATGCTGCTTCAGCAACTCCAGGATACCAGGCCGGTCGGGAGAGTTGTTATAAACCTCGGGGACAAGGATTCGTACGAGGACTTTCTGCTGGAAGACCGGGATACCTTGATGATACCCACTCGGAATCTTACGGTATCCGTTCTTGGGGAAGTGCAGAATCCGTCAACATTTCAGATGTCAAACAGGGAAACCACGGTTGACTACTTCGTGCAGATGGCGGGCGGCTACACCGACTTTGCCGACAATAGACGCATTTATGTGGTCAAGGCGAATGGAAGTGTGCGGACACGGAAAATGGTAAATATCCGTCGGTACAGTCCCGGGCCGGGGGACGCCATTATAGTTCCCCAGAGAATCCGATACAAAAACGGATACCGTACGTTTCTTGAGACTGTTGATGCCGCATTCAAACTGACTACTGTTGCCGCTATGGTTACGACCTCTATGGCTACCATCCGTAGTTTGAAATAGTGCCTGTCTGGAAACTGCCGGCTAGCAGAGCGGACTTGTGGTGGTTTTCTGTTCCGTACACCACCATTTTTTGAGTAATTAAATCTATATGTAGCGACAGAAGGGCCGGTTTCCAATAGGAAACCGGCCCTTCTTGCTTCGCATCAAGGACCCTTTGGGTTTTGCCGCTATTCTTCGCCTGATTCTTCCCCGGATTCAGTCGATTCCGTCTCGGTATCCGAGGCTTTCTCTTCTTGCTCGGGAGTCTCCGTTTCGGCATCGACCGCGTCGCATACGGCTACATCCTCGTCGATCGGTTCCTCTTTATCACAGAGAGCGACGTCTATCAATTCGTCACCCTTGCCGAGATTCATTAGTTTGACACCCTGAGTATTTCTTCCAATGACCGATACATTTTCCAGCGGACTTCGAATAATTATTCCTTTGCGCGACACCAGCATCAGATCGCTATCGCCGGTAACCGCACGAAGCCCGACAACAGAACCGTTTCGTTCGGTGGATTTTATATTGATAATCCCGGTTCCCCCTCGGTTGGTCCGACGGTATTCCGATACCGGGGTAATTTTACCAAATCCTCTTTGTGTAACCGTCAGAATCTTATCTTCTTCGTTTATCACGATCATTCCAACGACTAAATCACCCGGACGCAGTTTTATCCCTTTCATACCACGGGTATTTCTTCCAAGTTCACGCGTGGCACTTTCGGGAAAACGAACGGCCTGGCCATTCCTGGTCCCTATGATGACATCATTGGTTCCCGTCGTAAGGTGACAGGATATAAGTCTGTCTCCCTCATCGAGGTGAATCGCGTTTATTCCGTCTTTTCGCACGTTGGAATAGGCCGGCAGCGGTTGTTTATTCACAACACCACGCTGCGTGGCAATTATTATGAAATGCTGGTCATCGAACTCCTTGACAGGTACATAGGCGGCAATCTGCTCTTCGGGGCGAAGTTTCAACAGATTGACTATGGATCTGCCCCTGCTTTGCCGCCCCGCTTCCGGTATTTGATAGACTTTCAGCCAATGGCATCGACCAATATTGGTGAAAAACATTATATACGAGTGAGCGGAGGCGACGAATATGGATTCCACAAAATCGTCTTCTTTGGATTCCATTCCCTTTACCCCACGACCACCCCTGGCCTGACTCCGGTAGACCGTTACCTGACTTCTTTTGATATAGCCACCTCTGGTCATGGTGATAACCATGTCCTCGTCGGCAATCATATCTTCTATGTCGACATCTCCGGTAGCTTCAACGATTTCGGTCTTTCGGGGATCCCCATATTTGGCTTTCAACTCAAGGAGATCATTTTTTATTATATCCATACGCATTTCGCGGCTTGCGAGGATTTCCTCCAATTCGCTAATGCGAGCCATAAGAGCATTGAATTCATCCTCTATTTTCTGCCGTTCCAAGCCGGTAAGCCGCTGGAGACGCATATCCAGAATTGCTTTTGCCTGAACGTCGGACAATCCGAACCGCTCCATCAGTTTGTTGTGCGCTTCTTCACCAGAACTCGAACTCTTGATAAGTTCGACTATTTCATCTATGTGATCCAGTGCAATCTTCAGACCCTCGAGAATATGCGCCCGATCCTTTGCTTTGCGCAGTTCGAATTCGGTCCTTCGGGTAATAACCTCGAACCGGTGGTCCACAAAATGCTTGATAAGCTCCTTGAGAGTGAGCTGCCGAGGCTGCATATTTACCAGGGCAAGGCTGTTTATGCCGAAGGTGTTCTGAAGGGTTGTGTATTTGTATAACTTATTGAGAACGACGTCGCCGAAGTTGTCTTTTTTAATACCTATGACGATCCGCATTCCCTGGCGATCGGATTCGTCTCGAATAAACGAAATACCTTCAACTGTTTTCTGACGAACCAGGTCAGCTATCTTTTCGAGAAGAACTGATTTGTTAACCTGGTATGGTATTTCGGTAATTATGATCTGTTCGCGGTCTTCCTTTGTGGTCTCGACTGTGGCGCGCGCCCGGACAACCACTCGACCTTTACCGGTTGTATATGCATCTCTAATGCCGCTTCGGCCGTAAATGATTCCACCGGTTGGGAAATCGGGTCCGGGTATATACTGAATGAGACTCATTGCATCAATTTCGGGGTTCTCTATGTAGGCGGTGATCGCGTCTACAACTTCTCCGAGATTGTGCGGCGGCATGTTCGTCGCCATACCAACTGCTATACCGGTGCTTCCGTTTAACAGAAGGTGGGGGAGCGCCGATGGAAGTACAACGGGCTCTTTGAGGGATTCATCATAGTTTGGCTTGAAGTCGACGGTTTCCTTGTCAAGGTCGGCAAGCATTTCTTCAGCCAACCGAGTCATACGGGCTTCGGTATATCGCATTGCCGCTGGAGGATCTCCGTCAATTGATCCGAAGTTTCCCTGTCCGTTTACCATGGGATACCGCAACGAAAAGCTTTGAGCCATTCGAACCAGCGCATCATAGACGGCCGATTCACCGTGCGGATGATATTTACCTGTGACATCACCACACACCCTGGCGCATTTTTTCGGCGCTTTGTTGTGATCCAACCCGAGATCGCGCATTGCATACAGCACTCGTCGATGCACGGGTTTCAGCCCATCCCGAACATCGGGTAAGGCTCGTGAGGTGATCATGCTCATTGAATAGGCGAGGTAGCTTTTCTTAAGCTCGTCTTCAATGAATACGGACTTTACCAATGCTGCATCATTCATAGCAGGCTCTCCTGGACATGCCAATCCAATTCGGCATCGTACGTCATTTCATTCAGCACGCCAACCTGAGTCGAGTCATACGACAAGGGTGTAATAGTTATGTATCCTTCGGAAATTGCTCGCGCGTCGAACTGATTCGATTTTTCAACGTCCACCAGTTCTCCAGTGAGCAAGTATTCTGTTTCACCACTTCCGGTAGTCCGTACCTCATAACGATCCTTGTAAAAAGCGAGGCTTTGCCGCGTGTATTTGGTAGCCTTGGCTTTGGCGGGATCCAACGAGGGAAAATTTACATTGAAAAAAGTTTTCGCTCGTTCGGGGTCGAACCCGACATGATGTTGCTGATTCAATCTTTTCATAATGTTGACGGCCATTCGCGAATATTGCTCCATATGCTTTTCACCGCCGATTGCAACGGAAAACGCATAGCTTGGGATTCGCCAGAACGCTCCCTCGCGAGCCCCAGCAACCGTACCCGAGTAAAAGGCGGCAATTCCGGTATTGTCGCCCGCGTTCAAACCCGATACAACGACATCGGGTTTCCATGGGAGCAGTTCGGCTATGGCTATTTTCACGCAATCCGACGGCGACCCGGACACCGAAAAACCTTGCATACCAAGCTCGTGGGGTATGCTCGCACACACAAGAGGCCTTTTGTACGTGAACCCGTGCCCCACACCGCTTTGCTCCTCTTTGGGCGCCACTACAACGACTTCGTGCCGGAGAGACATGGCCTGGTGAAGAAATCGAATTCCGGGTGCTTCATATCCGTCGTCGTTTGTCAGCAAAACTTTCAACGAGCCGGTCCTGGATGGCTTATATGTCAAGATTCTCCACTTTCTTCGCATTCTCTTCAATAAATTTTCGCCGGGGAGCGACTTCTTCTCCCATCAGCATGGTGAATATCCGGTCCGCTTCAACCGCGTCATCGAGTTTCACCTTTATAAGAATCCTTGTTTCAGGATTCATCGTTGTTTCAGCGAGCTGGTCGGGATTCATTTCTCCGAGCCCTTTATACCGCTGAATTGCGACGTTCTTGCGGTCCCGCCACTCCCGGAATACTTCATCGCGTTCCTCGTCGGAGAAAACATACCTCTCTTCTTTTCCCGACTTCAGGCGGTAAAGGGGTGGTTGGGCTATATATACATATCCGTTTTCTACCAAGCCAGGCATATGGCGGAAAAGAAACGTGAGTAGAAGGGTTCTGATATGCGATCCGTCGACATCGGCGTCGGTCATTATTATTATCTTGTGATATCGAAGTTTGTCGAGTCTGAACCCGTCGTCCTCCTCGTTGCTGCCGAATCCCGATCCGAATGCCTGAACCATGGCCTGTATTTCTTCGTGAGATATAACTCTGTCGATTCGGGCTTTTTCAACGTTGAGAATTTTCCCTTTGAGAGGAAGTATAGCCTGGAACTTCCTGTCGCGTCCCATTTTTGCACTACCCCCCGCACTGTCCCCCTCAACGAGAAACACTTCGCATTTACTGGGATCTTTTTCCTGACAGTCAGCCAGTTTTCCGGGTAATCCACCACCGTCCATTACGGTTTTTCGTCGCGCAAGTTGACGTGCTTTTCGGGCCGCTTCACGTGCAACTGCCGAATTCATACATTTCTCGGCTACTTTCTTTCCTACCGCGGGATTTTCCTCAAGGAACATATGTAGATGTTCATTTACCTTTGATTCAACAAATCCGGCGACCTCGGAATTACCAAGTTTGTTCTTGGTCTGCCCCTCAAACTGTGGATTCGGGAGTTTTACACTTATGACCGCGGTCAGTCCCTCACGAAAGTCTTCTCCACGAATCTCTACTTTGTTGTTCTTTAGCAGTCCGTTTGAAACAATGTAGTTGTTAAGGGCACGGGTAAGAGCCTTCTTGAATCCGGAAAGGTGAGTTCCACCATCGATTGTGTTGATATTATTTGCAAAAGAGAATATGTTCTCGGAATAGGATTCGTTGTACTGAATAGCTATCTCAATATCGACTTTTTCATCGGTATTGTGAAGGTAAATAGGTTCGGGATGAAGTGGTGTTCTGTTCTCATCGAGATATTTTACAAAAGACACCAGCCCGCCGGGATAGCAGAATTCATGCTCTTTGCTTTCGTCTGCTTCGGATTTAATTCTAATCCGTATCCCCTTATTGAGAAATGCAAGTTCTCTCAGACGAGTTGAAAGAATATCGAAACTGTACTCGGTAGTTTCGAATATCCGGTCATCGGGTTTGAAGTAAATCGACGTTCCATTCAGGGAAGTATCGCCGTTCACTTTTACGTCATACCGCGGCTTTCCGCGATCGAATTCCATTACATATATTTTTCCGTCTCGGTATACCTCGGCTTTCAGGTATGACGACAACGCATTTACGCAGGATACACCTACCCCATGAAGACCGCCGGATACCTTGTACGTAGAATTATCGAATTTTCCTCCGGCATGCAAGGTGGTCAGTACCAGTTGCAGAGCCGACATTTTTTCCTCTTCGTGATAGTCAACCGGTATGCCCCGACCATTGTCCATGACAGTTATGGATTGATCCTTGTGGATCATCACTTCTATAGTGTCGCAGAATCCCGCCAGTGCCTCATCAATAGAATTGTCGACAACCTCATATACGAGATGATGAAGTCCTACCGAACTGGTGCTTCCGATGTACATCGCAGGCCTTTTTCTGACGGCCTCGAGCCCTTTGAGGGTCTTAATGCTTTCCGCACCGTAAATGTTATTTTCATTTTCATCCATGTTCGTTCTCCGGTATTTTTCTTTTACCTTAACTCGTCGGTTCTGAGTGAAGGAATAGCAGGGCATACCCTCTGAGGTATGTTAAATATTCCTGGGCCCCTTATCGGCCAACTGTTTTCGCGATTCGCCGCGAGAAATCGATATGTTTAGGTCTTGGTCGTACTCGACCGGACAACCGATTTGTCGCCTTATTCCGGTCTGAGACTTAGCCAGACTTCGACAATCGACTCACGGCATTCTGCGTAAGCTGTTGCACGATCTTAACTTATCCCGCCCGGCGGGACCTAATGTATCTCCCCGGATACCCCTGCACTTTTTCCAAGTCACTCTCGCATAATGCTCTTTCCCTCGGCATTTCGGTTACGCTCACTTCGACTTCGCTCACTTCGACACCGCTCAGTGCAGCGCGGGACGGTGTCTCTCGATTGTCGATGTCGGGTTAGCAGAACACTATGCGCTTCACAGAGGTACATCGAGTATTTTTTCGTATACTCTCGATAATTTGCTTTTCCATAAAGGACAATTCCTGTCTCCATGCTGATGATGGAACTCGAATGTACAAAATGCCGTTGTCTACGCCCTTGCATTCGGCTACCTGTGCAAGACGTTCACCTACTATCCGGGTCCAATTGGTTATAATCTCAGCCTCTTTGCAAGCGGTTAAATATCCTCGCTGCGAAAGAACCGATTCCAACAAGCCCTTTAGTTTTTCGGGTTCACGTTGCTTTTTCATGTTGCGGTGATAGTGCCCCCGGACAATTGGTAGCAGGGCATTGTCGCTGCAAATCGAGAGGACCGTGTGAGCGCGGTTACGAAAAGCTGTCCTCTTCCGACGATCAGCTCTTCCATTTTGGCCGTCCGGAACTCATCGAGATCCGCAAAAGCGTCGTCAACAAGGATTATCGGAGATTCCCCCCTAATCTTTTCAATATGGTCGAGTGCAGAAAGCCGAAGTGACAAACCCAGGCTTCTACATTGCCCTCTCGAGCCGTATGATTTCGCCGAACTCTCATCCAGTCGGCAATCAAAATCGTCTCTGTGCGGACCGACCGAACAAAAACCCCTTTTTTTATCATATTCGCGTCTATCTTTTAGAGCATTATAAAATACATCGTTGCACGCCTCCTGACCCACTATTTCTCTACCTGAGATACAAGAAATGCTGGATTGATATTTCACCCCCGCTATTTCTTTTCCCCCACTTATTCTGCTGTATAACTCGGGGAGGACTGTACAAATCTTTTCAAACAGTGAATAACGTGAAGCATGCAAATAAGCCCCATATCCGGCAAGCTGAATGTCGTAAGTATCCATCTCCCGTGCGGATACCCGTTCGGTGAGGAGCCTGTTTTTCTGAAGCAGGATTCTCCGATAGCGAATTATATTATCAAGATATTGGAAATCTGTTTGACTTAAGAGAATATCCATAAACGCCCGACGCTCAGGAGGGCTGCCGAGCACCAGCTCGATGTCCTCGGGGCCGAATGTCACTACGCTTCCGGCTCGAAACCAATCGGAAAAAGATGTTACTTTCTCACCATCGAAATCCAGAATAACTTTGCCGTCTCGAGAGAATCCCATTCCAGCTTTTTTGGGATGAGTCGCGCCCTTTGAAATGTAGTCGCCTGAAATATGAGCCGCTGTTTCTCCATCACGAATCATGCGTCGTTTTGAGGCTCCCCGCTGGGAACGACCGGTACAAAGGACGTGTATTGCTTCGAGAAGGTTGGTTTTGCCGGCTCCGTTGGCGCCGAAGAATAACGCTCCTTCCGGCAAAAAGGAAAAGTAATGTTCGGATATGTTCCGAAAGGAACTGATTTCGAGATTTGCAAGGAGCATTATGTCCGGATACAGACCGAAAAGGGATTAGTAGTTTTCTCCACTTTCAGCCCACCTTTTTTTAAAGTACGGGCCATTTTTCCTTTCCACTGATGCAACGCTTTAGCCCTATTTTCGCAGTCGAGGCGATGTCCCGAGCGGTGTAGAGGGGTAGAGTATTATGCGTAAGATGTTGTGCGATATTGACTTAGAAAAAGCGCATGGGTATCCGGGGAGATACCTTGAGCATTTTTCTACAACGAATCGCGCGCCGGCTTACGCAGAATGCCCTAAGTTGATTGCGAAACCTGGGTTAGGGCGAAGCCGTAAGGATCAGGCTTCTTCCATTATACGCAACGGCATGATCAGGAAGAGATCCTGCGTTGTTTGCTCTTCGTTTTCAGGAAAAACCAAACAGGCACTGATCTGGGTGTTCATCTCAATCCTGACCCGATCGGCCGGTACAATGTTCAGTATCTCGGAAAGGTAATGGCCGTTGAATCCAAGCGCGTGTTCTTCACCCTCGTACTCTATCTCGAGCACCTGCCGCGCTTCGCCGCCTATATCCCGATTGAGTACGGATACCTCAAGTTTGCCGGGGGAGAAAACAAATTTAGTAAGGTGTGTTTTCTGGTTCGACAATACGGAAACACGGCGAACCGCATCAATGAGAGCCCGTTTATCTACGACTGCCTTCTTGGGATTATTGCTTGGTATCACTTTCTGATAGTCCGGGTATGGACCGTCGATAAGTTTCGAGCACAAGGTGATCGTGTCGGTACCGAAAAGGACGTACTTCTCACAAATTGTAACACTCACGGTCGCTTCCTCGGTGTCTATACCGACTATTTTTGTCAGATGAACAATGCTCTTTGGTGCCACTATGCCGGATATGTGATCAGAGACATCGAATTCGGCATTGTGAAAAGAACTTCCCAATCGGTGGCCATCGGTTGCTGTCATACCAGTACGTTGATTCTCGACCTCCCATAGAACACCGCACAAACAGGCTCGTGTTTCGTCCTTGGAAACAGCAAAAGATGTCTTGCTTATCATGTCTCTCAGCATCGCCGCGGGAACTGTAAAGCCTGCCTCAGCAGTTACTTCGGGAAAAGCCGGGTAGTCGAGTGTATCGGCCCCCGCAATTTTACAAGAAAATGAGTTGCCACTCTCGATTATCACAACATTTTCATCTATATGGATCGTAACTGGTCCCTCGGGCAGTTCTCGGGATATATCGAAGAGCCTCCGTGCATTCACAGTGATATCGTACTCTTCATCGCCTATGAGTTCCCCCGTCACTCGAATAGAATGATCGAGATCGGTGGCAGTGATTGCTATTGAGTCACGTTTCAGCGAAATCATGAAATTTGACAGTACCTGCAGTGAGGTTCGCTGGGGGACAAACGGATAGGCCTTCTGAAGAAGGTCAAGGAAAGACTTCTTTTCGATTGTGAACGGCATCAACTCCCCCCAATTCTTAAGGAAGTTAACCCAAGTTTTACAATCAACTCACGGCATTATGTGTAAGCTGTTGCTCGTTCTCGACTGCGAAACTTGGGTTAAGGTTTTGGCATTGCTTTACGAATTATGCGGGTATATACCCGTGATTCGGCCGGTTAATGCAATGACCGACCAACCTCTATTTGTTCATTTTATCTAACACAGGTTTCGCAATCAACTCACGGCATTATGCGTAAGATGTTGCTCTATCCCTCGGCTCCGCTCGGGACATCGCCTCGGCTCCGCTCGGTACGGCGGCTCTCGACTGCGAAACTTTGGCTGATGTCAAAAAATATGGTGTACATGGCATACCATGCAACTATCCACACATGATTAGTATTATTCCTTTGGTGTAGAATAATAGGAGTATAATAAATAGGTATGTTGATAAGTACTCATAACTCAGTAAGACATTGATATAGAATCACTTATGTGTGTTGGCAAATGATTGGGTTGTTGTAGGGTCTGTATGAGGAATATGTTGAAAACTCTCCAAAAAAGAAAATTAACATGTTTTCCACATTTCCTACGTTGAAATAGCTGGTTGTTAATAATGTCGTTGAATCAAGCGAATTGAGAAAGAATATAGTTAATATCATCAGCGAGGCCTTTGTCTTTTTTCTTTGCCTCTTCAATATTGTTTACGGCGTGTATTACTGTGCTGTGGTCTCTACCTCCGAAATGAAGACCAATGGATTTAAGAGAGTAGTTTGTGAGTGATTTTGCGATATACATAGCCACTTGTCTGCACAGTGCAACTTCTTTTCTTCTGTTTTTTTCCCTGACATTGTTCACCGGGATTGAGTAGTATTGAGCCACTATTTCTATAATCTGATCAATTGTGGGGCTTGATTTGCCTGATGACTGTCCTTGCTTGAGAATAGTTTTGATTGTATCCAGGGTGATGTCGGTATTTGAGATACTGGCGAAGGCCAGGAGTTTAATGAGAATTCCTTCCAGCTCGCGGATATTCGAGGATACGTTCTCCGCTATATAGTAGAGCACGTCTTCGGGAACATTCAGATTATCACGCTCTGCCTTTCTCTGAATTATGGCCATTCTTGTTTCCAGACTCGGAGGTTGGATGTCTACACAAAGGCCCCATTGGAAACGAGAAATAAGCCGATCCTGGAGTCCCTTCAGAGAAGCGGGGGGAAGGTCGGAGGTGAGTACAATCTGTTTGTCGTTCTGGTATAAGGTGTTGAAAACGTAGAAGAATTCTTCCTGGGTACTCTCTTTTCCGGCGAGAAACTGAATATCGTCAACGAGAAGTACATCAGACTGTCGATAGCGTTCGGAAAAGGATTTTGTATCGTTATTTTTTATAGCATCAATAAAGTCGAAGTAGAACTGCTCCGAAGTCGCACAGTTTACGGTTGAGTCCTTGATTGTATCGAGAATGTAATTTCCTATTGCATGCAGAAGGTGGGTTTTGCCCAGTCCGACGCCTCCATAAATGAGAAGGGGATTGAATTTAGTTTTCCCGGGAGATTCCGCCACGGCAAAAGAGACACTTCTTGCGAACTGATTTGCCGGTCCGACGACAAAAAGGTCGAACGTATATTGTGGACTGAGCGATGCGTTTCGTTGTTTGTCCGAGCGTTGAGCGTTGTGGTGCAGGACCGAACCTGTCGATGCCTGTTGGGGAGATTCGTCGGCCACGATAAATGAAACACTGGAAAGCGCGGGGAAAATTTCCTTTCCGGTATTGAGCACCGATTCTGTATAGTGCTGATGAAGAAAATCTCGAACGAATCGATTTGGAGCTTGAAGGATCAGCTCATTTGAGTTATCCGAGGGCATTTGGCGCAACGGTTTGAACCAGGTATCGAAACGTTGTTGGTCGAGCGTAAGAGACATTTTTGATCGAAGTAATTCCCAATCTATTGTGTTCATGGCAGTAAATTTAACTCAAAGCAGCACCATAGGCAACATTTGGCTTTGGTGTTCTAAAGAAAAACCATTTTGGCAGGATTTTTTATAGATCGGAATTGACTTCAATGGGTGGAATAACACATATTAAGAGATTTACCATGTCATTTTTTTGGAGGATGTAATATGGGAAAGCAAACGTTTCAGCCGTCGAAGAGAAAAAGAGCAAACAAGCATGGGTTCAGGAATCGTATGGCCGACCGAAATGGACGTGACGTTCTTTCTCGGAGACGTGCAAAAGGTCGTAAGCGCCTTACTGTTTCCGACGAATAGGGTATTTTTGATGTGAAAAAAGCCCATGGTTTTGACCTGGACCAGCGAATAAAAAAAAGGAATGAGATTTCCTTTATACTTCGATCAGGAAGGCGTTCACGTCGGAAGGGCTTTGCAATTATTTATCGGCCGAGCGAGCAAGTCGGTGACAGGTTTGCCGTACTGGTTTCTCGAAAGCATGGAAATGCTGTCGCCAGGAATAGAATTAAGCGGCGGTTCCGTGAAGTTTTCCGTCATGGAAAAGGAACGGAGTCGCCGTATTTAGATATAATAATACGACCAGACCTTGAAGAAGAGTTCAACTACTCCGGTTTGTTCGATGAATTCTTCCAATGGAGAAGGATAAATGGGGCCTAACCGAAATAGCCCAAGTTTCACAGTCGAGAAACGCCGTACCGCGCTGCACTGAGCGGTGTCGAAGTGAGCGAAGCGCTGCATTGAGCTACATCGAAATGTCGAAATGTCGAAAAGCCGTGCGTTGGTTGCGAAACTTGAGTTAGAGCTTTTGTGGTAAGCAAGAGAGAAATGCAGCAGTTCGATCATTGATGAATGAACCTGCTGGAGGAAGGGACGAAGCTCGAGCAATTTCGGCCGTTTTGGTGATATAGCAATCGCCACTATTTGGCGAAAGGAAAATGTTGGTGAACAAGAACACGATACTTGCCTTCATACTTATAATGGGGACAATCTACTTTTTCAGCAGTTCCCTTTGGTACAAGCTGACGGGACAGCCTGATCCTCATGATGTGGCAAAGAAAAAAGCGGAAACCGAACAGGTCGTGGAACCGGTGGAAAGAGCCGATGATAGGGATGTTTCGGAATCGAGGGCCAGTGATGTTGAGAAAATGCGTGAGGAAAGGTCGGCCCCCGTACTGAGTGAAACCGATACTGTATCGGTTGTTGATTCGGTTTCGGCAAAGGGACCCGGACGGGCTGGAGATACTGTATGGGTTGATACGAAAAAAATGAGAGTCGGTATAAGTGAAGAGGGTGGGAAAATTTTTTCCATCCGCATGAAAAAGTATACATATGACCCGAATACGGGTACAGAGAATATAGAGTTGGTGAGGAATGATCGACTTGGGGGCGGGAATCTGCTGATAGGTGAAATAGAGTATGACAGTGTTCTTTTCCAGGCTGATCAGACGGGGAACATAGCGTTGGGGGAAGACGATAGCGTATCGGTTAGACTGACAGCGGAGAGATATGGTGGAGGAGAAGTAGTCAAGACATTCAGTTTTTCCGGTGATGATTACATCATTGGAATGAACGTATCCGGTTCGGCGCTTGGCGGAGAGGAAGTTACTGTTGGATGGGAAAGTGGCATTAGAGAAAGCGAAGAAGGAGAAAGAGGCGGTGGTCGTTATGATCTGAGAAAAATGCATTACATGCGTGGTGATGAGGTGGTGCATATAACGGCCGGCAAGCCTGGTCGGGCGGAAGTGAAAGGCGAGGATGAAACCGGTTATCAGTATTATCGCTGGGCGGCACTTACCGCGAAGTATTTCGTAATTGCGATGATCGTTGATACGGGAAGTGCGAATTTGGATATAGTGGCATTTACCGATCCAGCGGGGGAAAAGGACAGTCGAGGCAAAAAGGAAACGATGAATTATGCGTTCAGCCTCACGCAGGAGGTTGGAAGCAATGAAAATGGAGTGGGTTACGAGTTTTATGTCGGGCCCAATAGCATTACCGAACTGAAGAAGCCCGATGTGGGACTTCATAAAGTTATGTTTGGAGGATGGCGCTGGTTTATACGTGCTGATATTTGGTTTCCCGCTATTTGTGAATTCATACTATCCTTGCTTATAGGGTTGCATGGAGTTTTGAGGGATTATGGATTAGTGATAATTGTTCTGACGATCCTCTCTAAGGTTGTGACTTTCCCGATGACTCAGGCGAGTATGAAGTCGATGGGTAGAATGAAGGATATTCAGCCTAAGGTTGAGGCGATTCGGAAAAGGTACAAGGGAAATCCCCAGAAGATGAACGAAGAAGTGATGGCCCTGTATCGAAAGGAAGGTGTCAATCCGCTCAATCCGGGGTGTCTTCCCATGTTTCTTCAGATGCCGGTTTTCATTTCTTTGTTTGTGGTTCTGAGGAAAGCGATAGAGTTGAGGGGTGAAGGAACATTTTTGATTCCTTGGATAAACGATCTTTCTCAGCCTGAAGCGATTCCGTTAATTAGTCCCCTTCCATTTGAAATTCCTATGTATGGAACCAATGTCGCGCTGCTTCCGGTTTTGATGGCAATAGTCACTTATTTTCAGAATAAAGCGACTATTAAGGATCCAAATCAGAAGGCGATGGTCTATTTCATGCCGATTTTCATGTTGGTTTTATTCAATAGTTTTCCATCGGGAGTTGTTCTCTATTGGACAATGTCGAGTTTGATCGGAGTGATACAGCAAAAAATCACCGATCGAAGCAAGAAGGGAACAGAGGTTGGGTGAGAGTTAGAGACATATATTGGTTGTAGAGAATATCTTGTAAATAGAATCTCCTTCACCTGTTTTGTGGTTGAGGGAGATTTTTTTTATTTGGATAAAGAGTGTCTCGAGTTTGGGTTTCAAGCATGGGCGAGGGTATGTTTGAATGGTTGGATAACCTGGAGCAGAAATGTAGATTGCGATGAACATGGATTTAATTCGCCATGGGTGGTGTTGAAATGAAATCAAAAAATGATTGTATTGTGGCTATAGCGACACCGGTGGGAACGGGTGCTTTGTGTGTGATTAGAATGTCGGGAACGGGCACTTTTGAGGTATTCAGGAAATGCGTGAAGGAGAAGGAAAGATTCGAGAAATCCGAGTCGCGTAAAATTTTGATCTACCGCATATTGAATCCCGAGGACGGCGAGACAATTGATGAGGTAACAGCGGTTAGGTACTATGGGCCGAGGTCGTATACAGGTGAGGACATGGTGGAGATTATATCCCATGGTGGAAAGATCTGCAGTAGGCAGATCGTGGATTTATTGGTGCGTTCGGGTTCACGAGTTGCAGATCGGGGAGAGTTCACCATGCGTGCATTGGTGAATGGAAAAATGAGTATAATGGAAGCGGAATCCATGCACGAGGTGATTTCGAGCAGGAGTGATGCTGGAAAGAAAATGGCACTTCGGAACTATCTGGGAGGGTGGGAGAAGTCGGTGCAAGGGTGGAGAAAAGCACTAGAGGAGTGTCTGATTTCGCTGGAGTCGCGAATAGAATTTGGTGAGGAAGATGATATTGTGGGAAGTGATGGGAAGTGTGATTTTGAATCGATAAGAAATCTTCAGGGTGAGTTGGAGAAAGAAATACGGATTAGGACGATCATCAAGAAAAGGGAAGATGGCGTAAAGGTTGTTTTTGGAGGGCTGCGGAATGCGGGAAAATCGAGTCTCTTCAACTGTCTGCTAGGATATGAAAGAGCTATCGTGGATGCCGGCCGGGGAACGACTCGGGATGCAATTCGAGAGGAAATCGAGGTTGATGGAGTAAAAGTATCAATTATTGACACGGCCGGTTTGGGGGAGAGTGAAGATCGGATTGAGTTGCAGGGAATGGTGCGGAGTGAAGCGTATATAATGGATGCGGATATTGTGTTCTGGGTTAGTGCGGCAAATGAGAAATGTGAAGAAAATGAGAAGAGGCGTATAGAATCGGTTCTGGTTGAGGTGGGAAAAAACAGGGTTATCGGAGTTATAAACAAAGATGATTTAGGGCCGGCGGAAGAAAAGAAAAGAATGTTCGGTGGACTGGAAATACCCTATTGCACCACATCGGCGGTGAATGGGAATGCGCGCGAAAGATTGAGTAGGTTTGTGGTTGAGGAGGTCCGAAAAAATAGTGATCATATTGAAGGGGGTATAGTTGTTTCGAGCCGGCAGGAGGGAATTGTTAGGAGGTTATCTGAAACAGTTACCAAAATCTTGGAGTGTTTGGACAGGGAAGAAGTGGCTGCGGAATATTGTCGGGAAGCAGGGGAAATACTTGGGGAATTCACGGGAGAGAATATAGGGGAAATGGTCCTCAAACAGATTTTTGACAGATTCTGTATTGGAAAGTAATGTTTCACGTGAAACCAGGCGAGTGTTTGGAAAGGGCCGCATATTCAAATAAAGACCGTGGATTAACCCGAAATCGACAGTCGAGAGACGCCGTCCCGCGCTGCACTGAGCGGTGTCGAAGTGAGCGGAGCGCCGTATTGAGCGGAGCCGAAATGCCGAAATGCCG
>CAYFVL010000048.1:0-25480 GCA_964346405.1 uncultured Fibrobacterota bacterium | reverse complement strand
TGACTTAGAAAAAGCGCAGGGGTATCCGGGGAGATACCTTGAGTCCCGCCCGGCGAAACCGTGAGTTGATTGCGAAACTTGGGCTAGTGGACCTTCCGCAATGAAACAGGCGTAGAGATGACAAAAACAGGTCTTGATGGTATTTTTATATTGACTGGAGCAGGAAGTCTCACGCGAGAGAGGCTTACCTGGCCGGGCCAAACCGAAATCAGAAATCTTGCTGATCCGTCCCGCCGAGGGGGAGAAGGACGAAGTATTCTAAATCTATATGTCTTCGATAATTGAGTTCAATTCGGTAACCAAACGTTTCCGGAAACATTTCTGGACCAGGCCCGTTGATGCCGTTTGCGATCTGTCGTTTTCGATAGACTCACCTTCTGTTGTCGGATTTGTGGGCCCCAACGGGGCCGGCAAGACCACATCGATCAAGATGATTCTTGGGCTGTTGCATCCAACCGCGGGAAAGGTGTATCTGCGGGGATTACCGGCTTCCCACCCTGAAGCCCGGCGCGGTGTTGCCTATGTTTCCGAGCAACCATATTTCTACCGATATCTCACGGGACGGGAATCGCTTCGTTTCATCTATGATCTCCTTCATCCTTCTTCGCACAATCGTTCGAAAGAAATAGATTCGGTTCTGGATAAAACAGGGCTGACCGATGCTGCCCGGCGACGAGTTGCCGACTACTCCAAAGGGATGCTTCAGCGTCTCAATATGGCGCAGGCTCTTCTTGGGAATCCGGACATTTACGTTCTGGATGAACCAATGAGCGGCATGGATCCTGTAGGAAGACGATTGTTTCGTTCAATTATACGCGAATTGGGAGAGGCGGGTAAGTGCGTCTTTTTCAGCAGTCATGTCTTATCCGATGTAGAGGCACTTTGTGACAGTGTTATAGCTCTTTCTCGGGGTGTTGTCGTGCACCGGGGGGATTTGGAAACTCTTCTTTCCGGCGGACGCCTGGGAACCGATATCGAAATTTCCGCTCCGATCAGGCTCCGAGAGGCCCTTGAACGTCGAGAATGCTCGATTTCCGTATCCGGGGAAACTATACAGCATGTTTTTGTGCCGCCGAATACCACAATCGGTGATGTTCTGAAGTTATTGAGTGACGCCGATGTGTATCCATCGGCGGTTCGTCCCAGGGAGCGCTCTCTGGAAGATGTCCTGTTCAGCCGTAAAGAGTCCGTGGGAGTTTGAATGTAATCCATGAAAGCGATTTACTTGATAGCAGCCAATACGTTTCGCGAAACGATTCGCGATAAGGTATTATACAATATCCTGTTCTTTGCCGCACTCGTTATTTTGCTCTCCATATCTTTCGGCCAATGGTCGGTCTTCGCTCGATCCCGGGTTATGCAGGATTTCGGACTTGCCACTATGTCGATCAGTGGACTGTTACTGGCGGTATTTGTCGGTGTGGGAATGTTGGGGAGGGAAATCGGGACAAAGACGGTTTATTCTTTGGCAGTAAAGCCGGTCCCTCGGTATGTGATCGTGTTTGGAAAATTCCTGGGTCTAACCGCTACGCTCACGATAAACTATGCCCTTATGGGCCTGTTTTTTGTCGCTGCTTTGACCTATGTCGGCGGTGAAGCAGGGCCGTCACTCGTTTTCGCTGTTGTTCTTATCTGGGCCGAAATGGGAGTGATCGTGGCCGTGGCTCTGCTTTTCTCCTCGGTAACGAACACGACTCTGGCCGCAATGTTTACTCTTGGGTTCTATATAGCCGGGCATTTCAACGACCTTGTCGGTATTCATGCGGTTCGAGAAGAAAACCCGGCGCTGGTCGGTCTGATGAAATTCATGTATTACGCCATTCCGAATCTGGAGCATTTCAATGTCAGGAGTCGGGTGGTTTATGACTTGCCGATTCCGGTTTCCTACCTGATGGGTGTCCTGGGCTACGGTGCGTTATATGTGCTGCTTTTTTTGACTCTCTCATCCCTGTCCTTCGCTCGAAAGGATCTCTGATTCGTGAAACGAGGGGTACGTCTCGGCATTCTGGGATCTATTGCCGCCGTTGTGTTCATATCGGCGGCAATGCGTGTCCAGTATGTAATTACCGGTATGAAAGATGATTCCTGGCATGGTGAGAGACTGTCGTACTTGCCGTCAAGTGAAGCCGTGGAGCCGTATTTGCTGGGATTCTCCGAGACTTTTGCCAACTATCTCTGGATTCGCACTATGCTGTACTTCGGCGGACATCTGAAAACGGACAAGGAATTCCCTCAACTTGTTCACATGGTCGACATGGTAACAAAATTGAATCCGCGTTTCTACCCCGCATACGAATTCGCCGCACTCATGCTCCCGACTACGACCGGTTCTCTCGATGCCGCGCGCACTATCCTTAGCCGGGGTATCACCCACGTGGGGCATACAACGTGGAAGCTTCACTATTACATGGGTTACCTCTATTTCGAGCATTATCGCGACAAAGAACGAGCCGCCGAGTTTTTCTCAATGGCTTCCAGGCACCCGGATGTCCCTCCGTACCTCCCGGCCCTTGCCGCACGCCTCTACGCCGATGCCGGTCGACATGAAACCGGGGTGTTTCTGCTCAAATCAATCTACGAAACCGCGGAAAATCCTCAGGTGAAAGAGCGTGTTCTGGAGAAATTGCGGGAAATGGGAGAAGTGGAGAAAGTTAAGAAATGACACTTCATCGATTATAGTTCACCGCAACCCCGGAAATAAGAGTGTTCCCCAGACGTGCGACATACACTTCGAGATCCTCATACGTGATCTTCGTGCGGATACGCTCGTTCACGAAGTCGATATCCCATATTGACCCAAGTTTCGCGGGCATTTTTCGAAAATGCGAATCGGCTTTCAGCAGGTACTCCGATACCGATTATGGAATTCAAACGAACAATAAACCCGTAATATGTGGCACGTTTTCGTCACAGCCGGTCCGGCGATATTGAGCCGGCACGGCTCTTGTTAAGAAGAAGTTAAGAAGAAAATGTATGGTGTCGACGAGCCGGTAATGTGCCGAGATCGTCTGATGAATGGCCAGGGATAAATACCACATGGTAAATAGTTGGAGGAGTACATGAGCTGCATTGCGAGATCACGTAAGACTTTTGAAGCGCAGTATGCGTAAGATATTGTGCGAAATTGACTTGGAAAAACGCAGGGGTATCCGGGGAGATACCTTGAGTCCCGCCCGGCGGGACCGTGAGTTGGTTATAGTGCAGAGGGAAGTTTCCCGTTAAATCTGAGGGAGAGTGAGAGCATGAAGAGCTTATGGAGATTAACCGTAGTTGTAGTCGTATCGGCAATGATGATCGGATGCGGATGGAATCGGACGGCAAAGGGCGGAGCCGCGGGAGCCGGAATAGGTGGGGTTTTGGGCGGGATTATCGGTCGCGGAACAGGCAATACGGCAGCCGGGGTACTCATCGGGACTGCAATAGGTGGTGCTGCCGGCGCCGCAATCGGTAACTACATGGATAAGCAGGCGCGGGAACTCGAAAAGAATTTGGAAGGCGCCGAGGTAGAGCGGGTCGGTGAAGGAATCAAGATCACCATGCCCTCGGGTATTCTCTTCGACGTCGACTCAGACGAGCTTCGTACCAGAGCAAAAGAAGAGCTTCAGGAAATGTCCGGGGTTCTCAAAGAATATGAGAAAACAAATATTGTTGTCATAGGACATACCGACTCAACTGCTTCCGAAGCCTATAATCAGCGTCTTTCTGAAGAACGAGCAAAATCGGTCGCAAATTATTTGAAGGAGCTGGGGGTGCGGGGAAGAAGGCTCACTACCGTTGGGAAAGGTGAGTCGGATCCGGTTGCGGATAACGCAACCGCGGTCGGCAGACAGCAGAATCGTCGGGTCGAAGTCGCGATATTCGCAAATGAGAAACTCAAGGAAGCGGCGAAAGAATGGCAACTGAGTATGCGAGTCGGTAAGTGATTGCTCGAACGCGAGACTCACAAAAACTATAAAGGTGGTGGTCATGAAATTACGGGTTCTGAGGATCAGCAAAGTATGTGGTGGTACGCACGGAGGTGATAAGGCTCCGGAACAGGTATTTCCGTTGCTGTTGCCCATTTTGTTTATTATATCATGCACTTCGGTACCGTTGACGGACCGAAGGCAACTCAGTTTGATTCCGGCGTCCCAGATGCGGCAAATGGGAGCTCAATCGTATGACGAGTTCATAGGGCAGGCCGATGTGATCGAGGGGACTGAACGGGCACAAATGGTAAAGACGGTTGGCCGGGACGTCGCGAATGCAGTAGAGCGGTACATGCGGGAGCATGGTGAAGCCGATCAGGTGAAAAAACTCAATTGGGAATTCAATCTGATACAGAACGATGCCGCAAATGCTTTTGCCATGCCCGGAGGCAAGGTCGCGGTTTTTTCCGGAATCATGCCGATCGCCGAAACGAAAACCGGTCTGGCCGTTATCATGGCTCACGAGGTGGCACATGTCATAGCGGATCATGGAAATGAACGTATGAGTCAGGCCTTGCTTGTCCAGCTTGGGGGCGTTGCGTTGAACAAAGCGCTGGAGGAAAAGCCACAACTGACCCGGCAACTCTTTCTCGCGGCATTTGGTCTGGGCGCGCAGGTGGGCGTTCTGCTTCCCTATAGTCGGCTTCACGAAAGTGAAGCCGATGAACTTGGGCTTGTATTCATGGCCATGGCGGGATACGACCCGCGGGAAGCGGTTGATTTCTGGCAGAGAATGGAAAAAGCTCATGAAGGATCGGGAGCACCACCCGAGTTTTTGAGTACTCACCCTTCGCATCGTACCCGGATTCAGAACCTCAAGGATTCAATGCCGAAAGCACTTGACTATTACAATAAGCAAAAGCCGTTGGCAAATCCCACGAAGGGGTAAGGAGAGCATGATGAAAGAGTTGTTACGTGTTGTTTCTCTTCTTGTGATATGTGCAATTACCGCACAGGCACAACCAGTTGGCGACAAAACCTGGCAGGTCGGCGTGGATTTTGGACTCTCTCAAGGGCTGGACGACGCCACCGAAAACTGGAATATGGGGTTTTCGGCCGGGGCAAACGGGTTCTATTTGGTCAATCCTAACAGCATGGTTGGATTGCGCGTGGCGTATAACCGCTGGGGAGCTGATGAAGAGGTGCTGCCGACCCTGGTTGATGAGTATGTGACAATCACGGAAATCGCTCCGGCATTCCGTTTCTCCACGGCATGGGAAACGTTGTTCAACTTTTACGGTCAGGTTAATGCCGGTTTGTACATGACACGGTATTCCGATGATATCGGAGCATTGGAACTCGAGGCCGAAAGTGACCGTTTCGGAATCGGAATCGGCGGCGGGATCGCGATCGGAGACTATGAAAGCTATACCTTTGAGATAAAACCGCTCTTTCACTTTGTTTTCCCGTCCGATAAATCATATGAATACATGAGTCTCAGTGCCGCCGTGGCTTTCAAATTGTAGTTGCGGGCCGGTATTGTTGCAAAGTCAAGGGCGATCATCGGCAACTGTGCTCGCCCGATTCTCGTTTGGCGCAGCTTTTGCCGTGAGACTTGGGTTCAAGCTGGATTCCTTGAATGGTACATTAATCGATCCTGTAGGAGGATATTATGAAATCAGAAGTTCTCAGGCCGGTAACGGCTTCGGTCGTGTTGTGCTTCTCGGTGAGCCTGCATGCGATTGAAATTGTCGGCTGGGGAGAGTTGGGATTTCTCGGAGTGCTTGACCACAAAGTTCAGTTTTCGAACTTCGGAACCTATTTTGATTACGACGATAACGGGGGACAAAATGTCTTGTTTCCTTTTGCGCGTCTCAGCGTAGAATCGGCTATTCATGAGAGGCATCATGTGGTGTTTTTGTATCAGCCGCTCCTTATAGAGACGGAAGAGACGGTCGACGAAGCCCTGGTTGTGAACGAAACCGTGTTTGAACCGGGGACGCCCGTTCGGTTTACGTATTCATTTCCGTTTTACAGGATCAGTTACTTGTACGATTTTCTCGGTGATGGGGAAAACAATTTTGCTTTGGGACTTTCTTTTCAGATCCGGAATGCGACCATTGCTTTTGCCTCACTCGACGGAGAAAATCTGAGTGTAGAACGTGACATTGGTCCTGTCCCCGCCCTCAAGGTGAGAGCGCGGTATTCACCGGCGGAGCGTTTCTGGCTCGGGGTCGAGGCCGACGGAATCTGGGCGCCGGTCAAGTACATAAACGGATCGGATACCGATGTTGAGGGGGCAATTCTCGACGCTTCGGTGCGCGCCGGATACTCTGTTTCGGAGGGACTCGACAGTTTTCTGAATATCCGGTATCTGGGTGGTGGTGCCGAGGGGACGGGGGACGATAAAGGACCGGGAGATGGGTATGTCAAGAATTGGCTCCATTTCCTGACGGTTTCGCTTGGATTCAGATATAATTTCCAATTGGCTGTGCGATGATTCTCCCGGAGTTCGAGTAATGAAACTGGCTCAGATTTCCGATATGCATCTCAAATCCGATCACGAACAGCTCGAGGGAATAGATACATGGTCGCATTTTGAGCTTGTTCTGCGGGATGCCGTAAATGTGGGTAGTGAATACCTTGTTTTTTCCAGTGATGTATGCAACGACGAAGAGGATGCCGACGCGACTCGTTTGTTTCGGGAAGCCGTGGAGCAGTATGATCTTCCTTTCGCGGTAATCCCGGGCAACCACGATACATCGGAAACCATTCGAAAGGTTTTTCCCGAGCAGGATTACCCGACCGCCGTGAGTTGATTGCGAAACTTGGGCTAATTAGTGCTTGTCCGAAAAGTCCCTAAAACGGACGCTGAGCCTGTCGAAGCGCCCGTTTTAGGCTGAAATCGCCGGTTTGCTTCATCAATCCGAGCGAAAACAGGACTTTTCGGACGGACACTAATTAAGCCCGCTTTCGTGAACTCAAGAGAATAAGATCGTTGAGGTCGCTTTTCCGTGCGCCTAACCATCGGGCTTCAAATTCTTCGTTTTGAGCTATCTGCGCTATTGCGGCAAGTGCTCGAAGGTGCAGGTTGCGCTTATCACGGGTCCCCATCAGAACAAATACTGCCTTTATTGAAGAATGTTCCTCGGTGAAGCGAATACCTTTCGGTGCCCGCACCAGTACGACAACAAACCGCTGGGAGCCCTCGAGAATGATATGAGGTATTGCCACAAAAGGACTGATTGCCGTACTGCTCTCGGCTTCCCGTTCTTCGAGCAGATTTGTAATCTGATTGGCGGGGAGATCCGGTAGTGAGTTGTGTATTTTCTCGGAAACCGACGACAGAAAAGTTTCGAACGATACTTTTTCCGGCAAGTCCAGAACGGGTGCGGATTCGATAATGGCATCGAATTCATCTTTCACGATTTCATCGCGGTCCACGATGATGCTGCGCAACTCATCGGCCAGGTCACGAGTACCCAGTTTTTGGTTCGTAATACGCTGCACCAGGTGAACCAGCGCGGAGGCTACTTCCGGTTCGGAACCTCTCCGAATAAAGTAGACCGCCACCCCGATAAACACAAAAATGAGACTGAGTAGAATCGGCTGCATGCCCATATCCACGATCAGGAGGGTGAAGATGAGGATTCCGCCAATCTGCAGCCAGGGATAATATGGCGCCCGGAAGGTCGGGAGGTAATTCGCTACTTTGCTTTCACGCATGACAATCACCGAAAGGTGCGCAAAAATGTTCGTCAATAAAACGACCGTCGACGCTGCTTTGATAAGCATCTCAAGGTTGACCAGAACCGAAATGGCGATCAGAACTCCGGTTGTTATAATTGCCGCGTACGGAGTATCCCTTTTGGGATCGGATTTCGAAAGCATGCGAGGCAAGAGACCGTCACGCGCCAGGGCGACCGGGTAACGTGATGCCGAAAGGATTCCGCCGTTTGCGGTCGTGACGAACGCCAGCAGCGACGCGGTTAACACGGCTATGTATAGATTTCGCCCGCCAACAGCGCGAGCGGCCGATGCCACCGGTGAAAGAGAGCCGGAGAGAGTCTCGCCGGGCAACACACCTACGACGATAAAAACAATGACCGTGTAGAGTAAGGTTACCGCCGCAATGGATCCGATCAGTCCGCGGGGAATGTTCTTCACCGGGTCTCGAACCTCGCCTGCTATTCCGGCTGTGGTAAGTACTCCTCCAAACGAGACGAAAACAAACCCGGCAGTCGAAAGCATGAAACTGAATCCGTGGGGATGAAACGGCTCGAAACGCAGTGGATCGATGTCCTGAACACCGAAAAACGCGAATACTCCAAGGATTCCCAACAGACCCACTACCAATGCGTTTTGGAAACGGGTCACCTCGCGAACACCGACCAGGTTCAACAGGGTGAAAAGCACGGTCATGATCAGTGCGGAGAGACTGAAATTGATTCCGAATGCAATATGGGTCAGCTCGGCAAGCCCGATTATCGCGAAAGCGCTTTTCAGGGAAAGGGCAAACCAACTAAGGAGTCCGGAGACCGTCCCGAAGAGAGGACCGAAACTTCGAGATACATAGAAATAGTCACCGCCGGCTTTCGGCATGGCCGTCACGAGTTCGGTAAGGCTGAAGACAGAGGTTAGCGCGATCGCTCCCGCAATGAAATATGAGAGGAAAACGGCCGGTCCCGCCTGGGCGAATGCCAGGCCCGGAAGCACGAATAGACCCGAGCTAATCATGGCTCCGGCGGAAATGCTGAAAATCCCGAAAAATCCGATACTCTTTTTCATGGCGTATGTTCTAAAATTCAGTGTACTCCGGCAAGTTGACCCGACTTCGACAGTAGAAATCGTGCAACAGCTAACTAACTAACTAACACGGAATGCCGTGAATCGATTGTCGAAGTCGGGTTGAGAAAAAACGAAATGAGAAATTTAATCTATTGCGCTATTCCCATGCCAGACAGGAGGATTTCGGAGTTCGGATTCATGTTTTTAAACCATTCATCTTCCCTCTCTCGACCGCGAAACCTGGGTTAAAGAAATACCTTCATTTCGAGGGATAAAACGTGGAAGCCTTTTCCAAACTCCTTTTCATCGTAGTCCCTGGTGAATTCGGTTCGCCAGTTTCCGGATACCATGAAATTGTCGCCTGTTTGCAGATTGGCAAGCATCTGCACCAGGTGGGTGGTTCCGCCGCCGAATCCCTCGGCCATGCGACTGTCGAGATAGCCGGGAATGGCCACCTGTGAAAAGGTGTATCCAAGTTCGATGAATCCGGCTTTCCCGGGAGTTACCGTACATGAAGGACGTATCGAGTAATAATTCGGGCCGTCCGCCGATAAATGGAAGGACGGTTCATTCGATAAGCGTGAGGCGATTCCTCCGCTCTCGGCGAGACTGAAAGAAAGAATAGATAAAGGAGAATACCGCTGTCGAAGAGTCACGTTCGCATCGATGATCGTATCTTTGCGTGGGCTCCGAATTTCATCCCGTTTGATTCGTAGAATACGTCCGTCGATTCCTAGTGAAAATTTGTCCCACCCTTTCTTGATTTCCGTCCCGACTTCCAGAGTCCTGTCACGGGAGCCGTAGTTCTTCCGGTATATCGGTGCCGCAAACAGCGTCATACTCAAGCCGGACAAGGGAGAGGGACGCCAAAGGAGTTCCTGACGATATTCAAGGGTGGCATAGGTGATCTGAGAATCCGGGAAGAAGAACGCGGAATCGTATGCGGACTGCACGCTGTAGGATCCCGGAACCCAGGATCCGAGGTCCAGGCGGTCGCCGACCAGGTGTTCGTCGATGAGGCCAATTCCACGCCACGAGAGATCGGCCAGAATACCCGAGCCGTCATCCTGGTTTGGGGTATACGACCAGGATCCTCTCAAAGAGGTTTTCCTGACCTGGTTGGGATTGGTTGTATCGAACAGCTCTACGCTGGTAACGTAGTAATTGGATTCTTTAAGATCGCCGCCGGCACTCACGAATTCCTCTTTTACCGGATCCCAGGAATAATCGCCTTGCCCGGCTCCCGCGTAGACAGGGATTTGCACGTATTTGGAGGCAATCTCGGAGGTGACCGAATAATCAAGCCGTAATCCAAAACCCTTGTCGGGAAATGAGAGATCATTACTTATGTCCACCAGTACCGCCCGGGTAGAATCCGAATCGGTGCGGAGCGTGTCTGCCTGCAGACGTTGCACTTCTCGTATTCTTTGTTGATACGAGCTTCTGCCGTTTAGTTTCCAGCCCGGAAGCACTTCCCGGGAGGCCTGCTGATCCCACCGAAGGTATGATCCGGTATCCGGTGCGGTGACCAGCATGTCGCCTCGGACGTGCCGTGAATAGTACACGGTTTCCTCAAGAGATATCGGTTCGATTCGTGTAAAGAGTCGAGCCCCGTACGAACCCCCGCCGGGAGTGTCGGCATGCGTGCGCCATTGATCGTCTATCGTCAGTCCTACACGGTAGTTGTCGCGGTCGAATGTGGCGCTCAGTTCATCCTGTTGCATAGACCCGGCGTGCGGCGAATCGAGATGAAAAAACATATCGCGAGAATAGCTCAGTGACAATGAGTTCAGGGGACGCGCCCGGGCGTGGCCGCGATATCGGTGAGTCAGCACTTTGTCTCCGCGGATATATTGTCCATATCCCGCATCGGCAGACCATCCCGGCCGTACAATGGTTCCCAATTGTATATCCCACAGGTTCAGGTCCGCCGGAGCACCGGTTTCATGCTCGCGGTCCCAGTCGTACCGGCGCTCGAAGATCGATACCACTTCCTTGCCGAACCTCTTATCGACATAGGCATGAGTCGCACCGACCCAGGTCGAGTGTTGCGTTTCGTCTTTTCGGCCGAGACGAAAGCGGGATCGGGCCGCACCCGAGGAATTATCGTGATCGTCTTTTTCGGAGAACAGGTTTCTGTCTCGATCTTCACCGGCAAGATCGGTAGCAAGAGAGAACCATTCCCGCGGTTCCACGCGAGCGCTGATCTGTCCGATTGTTGTTTTGCCCGGAGCCGGAGCCGGTGATTTTGCGCTGTATGCCCCGGCTCCCTGACCGACATACTGGTATACCGGTTCTATATAGTCAAGTGAATCGGTAAGTGTTTGATTGACCGCATAAGCACCATTGCCCAATCCAACATGACGAAACCATACGTGGTAGTAGTCGGAGCGATTCGCGGGGTTATCGGGGTCAAAGGGTTTGTACACGTAAAACGGTTCACCGGTTGGTTCATCGGTTATTACGCCGTAAAGAGGGCTCACCTTACTCTCGGCGGGGACATCTTCGGGAAGAACTTTTCTGCCGGTCGGGACAAGCGGGAGACTGTCGCCCGCGCTTCGCAGAGAATCGAGAACGATTTCGTCGAGTTGAAATTCGACAGGGTTCTGTTTATTATCGGTTTCATGACGGACCGCTGCCGTGACCACCACCAGAGAATCCGGATTCGAGTAGCCAAGGTCCAGCCCGGAATACAGTCGCTGATAGTCAAAACTTTTGTATTCGTATTCTATCCTGATGCTCTGGTCGTCGTCGATTGGGAATTTGGAGGTGAAGCGAATGGCGCCAAGATCATAATCGACTACATAATCCTCTTTGAATCCTTCCTCCAGCGTTTTGCCGTCGACCGTAACCCGAATCGTCCCCCCAATCGGCGTAATGTAGTCGGCTTCTCCATTCCCGGTGAGATAGTATGGACCCTGAAAGCCCAATCGCCCACGCATGGTCTGTACCGCAAATTTGCCACCGGAAATGGCGCCCGACAGTTTCGCGGACAACTGTCGACCTTTGTACCGTGCGGAGATACCCTTGATCTTTTTCTGTTCATGGAGAAGGCCGCCCGGGGGAATAGAAACATACTGGTCCCCCACCGTGGCCTCGAAACCGGGATTGGTCAGGGTCAGGTATACCATATCAAGCTCGCCGATCTCACGGGTCGCTCCCTCAAGACTGGTGCCCTGGTCGGAGAGGTTGGCCGACAACTCCGTTTGAGGGGCGACTGTCCCGAAAATACGAACCTCCAGGGCCTGCTCGAGGTTCATCTCGCCACGGCTTCCCACGGTAACCCCCACACTTTTGAAACCGGACACGGTTACCGCTTCGTCGTTCATCATACGATCGAAAACCGACGGGGCGTTTGGGAAAGAGGAATCGGTTTCCAGGTCCGCGGTATCCAGATACATTTCATCGTACAGACGAAAACTTTTCTGAAGTCCCATATACGCGGTCTGAAACCGTATGCGCATCAGGATACCCTCTTCAATGGGTTCGGCAAAAAGAATCCCATTAGCGTCCGGGACATAGGTGAAAGGGGGAACCGATGTCGCAATCGTCGAATCAGCATCGGTTGAGTCATGTTTGCCGAGCGATAATGAATCAAGCCCGTCGCTTGAAAAGACAACCAGGATTGAATTGGAATGGATATAGCGTGTACCGAGACCGTAGGGACCGGGGGTGCCGTCGGCCTCAATTGTTGTATCTACCCATCCGGGAAACACGGGGAGGGTGAAAACGAGCAGTAGTATCGCTGAAAGTAGTATTATCATGTATTGATTATATACCGAATGAGCGAAACGAGCGGCAGTACCGCCGTAAAATGATTGTCGGCGGAAGGGGAAGTGGTATTAATCGATTAAGTGATCGGCTGCCGAAAAAGAACCGATACGTTTGAGAAAACTCGTTTTCGGACGAAACCTTGCCCGCAAAAGTGAATCGGCTGTATTGAATCGTGTAACAATCTGCCAATACAGTTGTCTTTGCGTCCCGGATTGAGAGCGAAATTGTACGAAACGGTTCCCCTCGTATCCCGAATACTAATAATACGTATTGTGGCGGTAATCATTATTTGCTTGCACCATGGTTCAGTGCCTCGGCGGGGGGGCAAAACGGATTTTTGTGGGTTTTGGCCAGCCGGAACTATTTTTACAAAATTATGCCAACATGTCGACGGCAAGGGTTGTGACCTCAATGGTCGCGGGAAAGTGGAGGTGGGGTGGAGCAGTACAAAAAGGATTTTATTGAGTTCATGGTGCGGGCCGAGGTGCTCACGTTCGGCGATTTTGTCACGAAAAGCGGCCGTAAAACGCCATTTTTCATAAATACCGGGAAATACCGCATGGGAGAGCAGGTCCGCCGTCTGGGACATTTCTATGCGCAAGCCCTACGGAGTGCTTTGGGTGGAGAATACGATGTTATTTTCGGACCTGCCTACAAGGGCATTCCATTGGTAGTGAGCACTGCGATTGCTCTTGCCGAGGAGTACGAGAGAAATGTGCCGTTCTGCTTCAATCGCAAGGAAGTGAAAGACCACGGCGAAGGTGGAAGCCTGGTGGGGCATACGCTTCGAGACGGTGAGCGCGTGGCAATTATTGAAGACGTCACCACCGCCGGGACGAGCATACGCGAAGCGGTCCCGATCATGCGTTCCGTTGCGAATATCCGGCCGGTGGGATTGATCGTTTCGGTCGATCGCATGGAAAAGGGTGTCGGAGGACACAGAAGTGCTCTTGCCGAACTGGCTGAAGAGTTTTCGATGAAGACCCATGCGGTGGTTACACTCAATGAAATAGTGGAATACCTTCACAATCGACCGGTAAACGGACGCGTAGTCCTGGACGACACAATTCTCCAGGCGATTGCCGAATATCGGTCTCAATATGGGGCCGCCTGAAGCGAAACCCGCACAGGACTTTTTTGTTGGAGGATACCCGATCATGTACCGATTAGACGAAAACCCGCCTTCACGTTTTCCGGAACGAACGATAGGCGAGTCTGAAGGCCGTTGGTGGGTCGTGAAGACCAAACCTCGTCAGGAAAAAGCACTGGCTTTTGATTTCCTGGAACTGGAGATAGAGTACTACCTGCCGATGTATCTTAAAGTGACCCGAAGAAAAGACAACAACAAGCCACGGAAATCGGTTTGTTGTCTTTTCCCCGGGTATGTAGCATTCTGCACGCCGCCCGGAGGGGAGCGATTCATATATGCCACCAACCGGATTGTGAATCTGGTCGAGGTACAGCATCAGAAGCTGTTCGTTCGCCAGTTGGATCAGATATACCATACCATCGATCTGGGCATCCCTCTCGAGCCGTGGGACAAACCTCCCGATTTCAAGCCGGGATCCCCGGTACAGGTCGAGGCCGGCCCGCTGAAAGGTGTCACCGGTACGATTGTGCGAGGTCGTAGCGGGGGAGACCGACTGGTTATCTCCGTTGAAGTTCTCGGTTCTGCATCTGTGTCGGTCGATGCCCGGTTCGTGAAGGAACTGGGCTAGCCCAAGTTTCGCAGTCGAGAGCGAGCGGTATGCCGTAGGCTGGTGAAGGAAACATTCCGAAGATGTGCCGCGGATCCGGAACGGATCGGGCTGAGCCTTACAAGCACCAAGCGGGAAAAGTGTAAATTCGATCGGTGAGTTTAAGGGGCGCTCCCTGCAGACAGATCACAACGCCGAATTCTATTGACGGGTCGCGATCAATCAGGTAGATAAGGTTTTCGTAGTCTTTTGGGCTGATGCCTGTTTTGCTCTTGATTTCTACGGCAAAGGCTTGTTTGCCGGTCGACACAACTAGATCGGCTTCGCGCCCACCCTTGGTGCGTAGATACGAGAGTTTCCAACGCAATCCCTGATATTCGATTTGTTTAGATAACTCATTCACGACAAATCCTTCAAAGCACCTCCCGAATTCGGCTGTTTGTTCATATGGTGCGTCTCTTCGCCCGGCCACGAATCTTGCCAGTCCAGTATCTGAAAAATAGACCTTCGGACTTTTTGCCACCTGAACTCGCATTCGAGTACTGAAAGGGGGGAGTTGGCTCACAACGTAAGTGTCCTCAAGAATTTCCCGATAGGTTTTGGTCGTATGAGAACTGACTCCAAGGTTTTTGGCAAGCGAAGAATAGTTCAGGACCGAGGCATTTTCGGAGGCGGCAAGTAAGAGAAATCTGGAGAAGACCCCGATATCTCCGACCAGGTTTTCTCGTCTGATCTCGTTTTCAAGGTATGATGCCGCATAGGCGTCAAGCAAATCGTCCCGTGCTTCTTCATCGTCGGTGAGGTACGGTTCAGGCAAAAGAGTGCGTCTGAATGTTTTTTTGAGAAAAGCGATGTATCCGGAAGGCATAGTCGGGGAGAGTTTGTTGGTGTGTTCGTGGAGGCTCGGGAGGTGAGAGACGAGTGAATCGCTTTTCAGTATTTCGGACTGCGATAATGGGTGCAAAACGCGGGAGATTATTCTTCCGGCAAGCGTCTCGGCTCGGTGTTTTTTCAAAGGGCGTGCCGAGGATCCCCATATCCAGAATTTAATTCTCCCCTTGTGTTCATCATAGAGTCCCTGCAGGGCCTGGAACATTTCCGGAATTTTCTGGATTTCGTCGACGAATACGTGCAGTACCTCATTTTCCGGTGTACGGCTCAAAAACTCCGTAATTTCGGATATCCACAAGTTGAGATTGGTCCGGTACTTTGAGAGTATGGTATAGTTCTGCAGGGGATAGTGCAGATGGTTTGGTATATGTTTTCGGAATTCCGCCATCAAGGTGGTTTTACCGGTTTGGCGCAAACCAACAATGTGCACGATTTGTGGTCGCTCACGGACCTTTTTGAGCCATTGAAGGAGTTGTCTCTGGACCATGGTAGGAATATACCATTTTTGCACACATACTTCAGAATTATCCGCTAATATTGAAGTAGCCCTGCAAATTTAGACGAAAACCCTTACCATTGTCCTGGATTTCCTGCCGAATCGGGCACTACGCCGTCAATCTCGCACAACATTCCGGATTCGCTGTCGTATCGGACGATCAGGGGTGCCGCTCGACTACAGTTTTTGAGCCGAGAATCGATATTTCCCGGTTCCGCCACGGATCCAAATGTACATCGGGCCGGTTACATCAATCTTGCGCCCGAACGGAATGGCTTCAGGGGTGGCACAGCATTTCACATAAGCACTCCGGTCGCCATATGAGTAGTGGAGATACGGGTATCCACCTTCCAGGTTTTCGAGCGCAAAACCTATTGAGTCGCCTTCTTCGACCTGCAAAACGTAAAAGTCGGAGTCGTTCTCGGAAGCCGCAATTGTTCCGCGTGTAATATACGCCTCAATTTCTTCTCCATAAGATATCGGGGTTGCGTCTTCGGGGCGATCATCGGGCTCTCGGATAAGGAGATCTGAGAGGCGATAGGAGTCCGGTACCAGGGCTATGCCGGATGATTTCGCTGATCTCCAGGAGCAGGGAGCTTCACGCTGTTTCATTTGAAAATGGATGGTATCCGATTGAGTAAGGTACGGAGTGGTGCTCCAGTGCAATACGGTAGAATCAGTGAAATCACCGGCGGCGATCCACTGTGGATTTTTTGTCGTTTGAAGCATGAGATCTATCCGAGTGTTGTCGGCATTCCCGCTTCGTCGGATCCGCAGGGTATCCCCCGCGACAAGTGAATCGGGCCATTCGTTGAGGAAAGATTCAGGCGCCTGTTGTTCCGGAATGGTGCAGTTGCCTGCGTGGAAATGGGGGTGGGAAAGCCTTGCGGTTACATCGTCTGAAATGTACTGCGCCAATTCTACTGCTATTGACGGACGTACTGACTGACGGCTGAGAATTCGGAAGTGTCCGTCTTGTGGAGAGAACTGACTGAAAAATCGCCTGTATCCCTCGAAGCCAAAGAGTTCAGATTCATTCCGGAAATTGGGCCTGCTATTGAAGTACTCGGCACCAACAAGGTTCGGGAGTACTATCCGGATATTCAGCAACGATTCGGGATAAGAGGGAACTGAGGATGAGTCCCAGGTAAAGCTGTACCCAAACAACCCATTGTCGAGCGTGTCGATGGTGTACTCAAATGAACATGATAGCGTTCGAAGCCGCGCTATATCCATGCCCTTCGAGTGGGTTTGCGCGTTCAGTGTGAAATCCAGAGACAGGACTTTCGGCCGATCGTTGCAGAGAGGAACCCTTGTTTCAAGATAAGATACGGCCCCGGATGAATCCCTGCCGGTGTCGGACGGATGGTAGACCTGTTCGTCTGTCGTGGTTACGCCGGTCCCCAGAAGAGAGAAAGCCTCGAGAGTGTCTCGTTCGACTTTGATTACCGAGAAGCTTGAATCGTTGCGTCGAGTATCGGAGAGCCCAATCCTCGCCCCGATCCGCTGATGGGCCTGCGTCCAGCGGGCAATGTAACTGTCCGCAGTTGATCCGGTGTCCTTCAGTACCACTCCGTGCACACTGACACCGTTCATTCCGTATGTCCAGTACTCTACAGTATCCGGTTCATATCGGTCTGCGTGTACATAGAGACTGTTGTCGGGAAAGGGGTTCGGTCGTGCCGATAATGATCGCACCACCTCTGAGCGGGAGACCGGCAGATTCAGTCTCTGCACTCCGGGTACTCTGGTGACCGGCACAACACGCGAAACGCCGTCTACTTTCACCTCTATGATATACAACCCCGATGAGGCGTGTCGGGCACCATCGGAGAACGAAACCCGGTATGATCCTTTGCGGACATTCTCCAGCCGCTCCAGCAGTATCCGACGGCCGTCTGGTTGATAGATTCGTAATTCAAGATCACGATGAAATGTTTCGGTAGAAAGTCTTATGTCGTGGGGACGGAGGTGGATCGAGATATCCGAAAAGAAATCCGCCCGATGTGCGTTGCGTGTCCCGACCTCGTGGTGCAAAATGAACCATCCGTCTTCTTCGGAGGTTGTGCTTTCTCCGGTACCCGTATGCTTGACAGTGGCGTCAGCTATGCCGCTCCCTGATACGTCGACTACCCTTCCGGTGATTTCTATCGCATCAAGGCGAAAAAGAGCCAGTAGCAGAATGACTGTCGACTGCAGTTTCAGCATGGAAGGGGGTCTTCGAAACGTTTTCTCGGGGCGGATGAAATCAATTCGATCTTGGTTTGTGACAGTCATGGGTTTAGCCTCTCAGGTTAGAACAAAATATCAATAGCTACAGACGATGATGCCGGGATATCTACGATCCTTTCCGGCCTTGGCTTGAGTATCGCGGCTGGAATGTCCAGTTCGCAGACGAGAGTGTGAACTCCTGCCGGAATATCGTCAAGAGAATAGTATCCCCGCTCGTCGGTAAACGTAGAGAACGGAGTTCCCACAATCCCGACCAGCACATCAGGGCGGGGGACGGTATCGGGATCGAATGATTTGTAAACTCTTCCGTAAATTTGCCCCTCGGGGTGGAACTCGGCCCGAAGAGTGTCCTCTCGACTTCCATTATGCTCAATACGTGAGATATAAGCCGAGTGCCCGGAATCGTTACGGGAGTGGTAATTATAGAGTCCGGTAGCCATATCGGGAAAGATGAACGTTCCGGTGCAGTCCGATACCGCGGTATAGATGCCTTGGGTTTGTCCCGGTTTTTCCAGCATGTCCCCAGAGTAGAGGTGTACCTCCCTGAAAGGAAGGCTTATGCCCCGAATTGTGTCACCATTGAACGTGACCACCACCGGATTCTGCGTCTCGGAACCGCCTCCACCGGCACTTTCCGTTGGAGCTTCCGTGCAGTTTCCGGAAAGCATTCCGATGAGAACGGCTGCGATTACCGTATATCTACCGTATTTCATCATCCGATGACTCCGTTTCCGCCGATACCGGAAAAATCTGTACATTGACCTGGACAACACGGGTTGGCTTCCCGGTGTCGGCGGCGATATTGAGGAGGTGTTTCCGATATGCTGCCGTTACCCTTTTCATTCGTTCAAAAGCTTTTCGATCAACACTCACGGTTACCGTTGAGATATCTCTGTCCTCCCGGTTGAACCGATCGAAGGCTTCCCGTCCAAGATCGATCATTTTCTCCTGAAAGTTTCTTACGGCAACCGCACCAACGGGATCACCGGTGGAAAGCACCGTATCATGACATTTCAGCCGTCCGGAATCATCTTCCTCGACAAAACCCAGTTTCAGCAGGATTTCTACCGCCCGTTCACCTGATTGTCGGCTCACGGCAGGAATACAAAGCTCCCCGATATCCTGGGGGGAAATGTCACCTTCGCCGAGCCGGATCAGCTCGAGTATAACCGGAAGGTACCAATTAGTGTAAAACTCATATTTCTCCCGTTCGACCACGGTGGATTCCGGTCTGGCATTGAGGGAATATGACGAAAGGAGCAGTTCCAGGTAATATCGACGCTCTTCATGGTGTTCCGCTTGTCCAAAATTGACCAAAGCCATGAAATAGTCTCGTTCCGCTTTTCTGAGGCGCATCGTTCCAGCGAGTTTTAGTACATTGGCGGCATTCAGTTTTCTGCGGGCGGTCAGTGCCTGCGAGAGATAGCTGTCTGATCTAAATCCCGTACGACGGGCCAGCTCTCTCAGAGAGATGCCCTTTTGGACACACCAGTCTTTTATGAGCGAGCGGTGGTCCAGATATGCGAAAACATCCGTCATATTGTATTACTCTCCATGAACACAATATACCGGATCAGCCGGGTGTAAGTCAATAGTGATTACAAAAAAGTATCAAATTATGAATCGTATCAGTAACAATTAAATTGGTAAAATGTGTATTATAAGTAACTTATGCCAATTCACACTGATTACATTTGAGCGCCGCCAAAATGGTTGTATAGCGAAAGAAGAAAGCATGTAGTCTCAGCCGAAAGCCGGGGAAACCGGCTTCGCATGGCCGGCGAGCATACCCACGGTCTAGCTAGTGGAAGTGGAACTGCTTCGGTGCATCGGGGATACTAAAAGGGTTCTCGCAGAAGCCCCTCCTTCAAGTGGGGGTTTGCGCCTACTAATTTGTGTCTGTCCGAAAACTACCCGGTCATCGAGTCCCGAATTAACTTCGAGAAGATGAACCGGCTAATTCGACGCTGAAACGGGCATTTCGACTCCGCAATGTCCGTTTCAGGGAGTTTTCGGACAGGCACTAATTTGTAGGAGACGCTTACGGTTTCTACTAGCCCAGGTTCCGAATGCTTCGACCGAAGTATCACCGCCAAAGGGTCATTACGACCGCCGCGACATTCAACGACACGAACGAATAGCCCGTGTTCAGAATTGTAAGCGCAACAGACCTGTTTTCGAACAGCACAAGGTTGAATGCGGCCATTCCGATGAAGCCAACAGCAATCACCGAAGCCACAATAATTGCATCCACGAGGGTGCCGGGGTTCACCAGCGAGAGCACGAATGCAAGCGATCCGATTGAGACGACCGCCGGTATTATGCTGAAAGACATCGACTTGTTTGCGTCTTCCTTAGAGATTTCTTCCGCCTTCTTGCCGATAAGCTTCAGCCACACGTTTCCGAAAAGGACCGGAGAATACCAGAGTGCACCGATGACCATATTGGTCACAATGGAGACCAGGACGGCCCAGAAATTGATTGGATGAAAAACCAGTGACATAGCAACCTCCCGGAGAAAAACCTTTACCGCGTGTATTGTATATCCGACCTGTCCAGACCTTTGGGACACGGGGTCGTCGAAATTCGTGAGGACTACCTCCACCCCTGGTCCGGTAATTCATACGGAAGCAGAGTTGGTCTTCGAAGTCGGTACTTAATCACTTTTTCTTTCTGTTTTTCAGTGCTTCTTCGGTCTCAGCGATGAACTCATCCACCGACAGCTCGGCCACCGATCGGGCGACCAGATCCAGTGGAAGATCCTCGATTCGTTTGAACCGAACGCACGATTTCGCGGCGTCGAGCCGCTTACCGGTTGCACGATACTCTTCGTCGAACCGTTTCCGCCTTTGTTCATTCATATAGATAGCGGTCAGGTATAGCGACATATGTTTCGACTGCGAGGTCAGTGCCGCATACATCAGTGGCTTGCCGTTGTACGTATTCGGATACCGATCCAGGGATACCTGGTAGGTAATCATTCCCCAGGCGATTGTTTCTTCATAGCCGGGAGGAAGATTTTCGAGAATGACTTTCCGTACCTCCTCGAGAGCCCTTCCCTTTTCTTCGGGCAGACTCCCAATGTACTCTTCGACGGATTTTGCTTCGGTGCTTTTCATGACCGTACCTCGGGCTGATCTATTTCAGAAACCGTTCCATCATCAAAAAGCATTTCTCGTGCCACGGTGGACGCTGCTTTGAATTGACCAAGATGGGCCGGTTGGACTCGGAAATACGAAAACGAGTCGTATTGAAATTCACATGTGCCCTTCGGTGTCCGGAATCCCAAGCAAAGGATTGGTACCCCCACCTGCCCGACGCGGCAGAATTGGCGAGATCGATTGTGCTCATCGAACACTCAGCCGATTTCTGAAAATCAGTCACACCGAGCCTAACTAACAATTACCTAACACGAAACTCAAACTTTCCAAACAATAGCAGGCTATCTTTTGTACCTCTCAGGAAAGCACCTGTCGGCTTTCTAACGAGATACTAACCTAGAGAGCATAAAGAACAAACATGAGGCTCCTAATTTCCTTATAAGAAAAGTGAGTACAACTATAAAACGCTTGATTTTTTGCCTTTTGGTTGTTGGTTTGGGTACTACCGTCTACGGAAAAGACGCTTCGGCGCTCCTGCGCGGCACGGTCCGGGATGCGTCGAGCGGCAAACCACTGGGGGCAGCAATAATTAGTCTGACACGAGACGGAACCTCGACTGCCACCAAACGGACCGGCGAATTTGAATTCAACGCCGCCCCGGGATGGTGGCCGACTCGTCTTCAGGTGCAGGCAACCGGCTATCTCACCTACACCGGCGACAAGATTCGACTCGGGGAAGGAGACACCCTGACTTTTAATATCGAATTGCAGAAGGAAGTCAATCCGCTGGTGGTCTCCTGTGACACCTGCCCACCGCCGGGAGTAGTTGTTGGTCGGGTAGTGGATCGCACCACCGATCGGCCCCTTGCGGGGGCAACCGTTTCCATTCATTCAACAAACAAGAAGCAGAGAACTTCCGAAGACGGCGCATTCAGCTTCCCCGATATCGCCGGCGGGGAGCATGTTCTGCATGTCGAGCATTCCGAGTACCATTCTCTGCGCGAGACAGTGATGGTCAGTGACGGTACTGTAACCAATCCGACAATCAGCATGGAGCCGCTTCTGACCATCGAGGATACAACCGGGACTGTTTTGGGCCGAATCACCGACGCTGATTCCGGAACAGGCATTGAGAATGCCGAAGTCTCCCTCCTGAATACCACCTATGCGACCATGGCCGATTCGACGGGAGATTATCTGTTACCTTTGATACCTCCCGGCACTTACTCGCTCCTGGCCACCAAATGGGGATACGATGCGCAGGTTGCCGATAATATCACAGTGCGGGCAAAGGAAGAGACTCGCAAGAGTCTGGCGCTCGAGCCCCGGGCAACCGGAACCGCCGCCTTGAGAGGCACGGTCGGGGCGCTGTCCGGGACGGTCCTTGATGAACAAGGAGATCCGGTGGAGAGCGTAGGTCTTCTTCTGAGTGAGACGGGAGATTTTACCCGGTCAAGTGTTATGGGGCAGTTTCGATTCGACAGCATTCCCGGCGGGGTGTATTCGGTACTCGCGGTTGACGAGGAGTATGATACGCTGCGGAGTCGGGAGGTTGATGTCTGGAATGGTGAAGAAACACGGATTGAGATCAGGCTGAGGAAGCCGAAGGAAGCGGGGGTCGGAGACGGTATCGTGCTTTCCGAAGGTCGGGGGGCGATTGTCGGGTTGGTGGTCGATGCCCAGAAAGGCACCGAAATCGCCGGCGTGCAGGTGAGACTCGGGAATGGGGACGAGAAGGCTGTTGGCGGACTGGATGGACGATATGTTCTCGCGGATTTGAAACCCGGAGTCTATACCGTTGTTGCCGACCACACAGGCTACTCGCGGAGGAGTATCTCCGATGTCCGTGTGTCCGCGGGAGAGCGTACGGAGTTGGACATTCTGCTATCGGCGTCGGACGTAACGGAAATGCAACGAATGAGCATTCGGGCTCCGGCGCCCACTGGTTCGGGGGCGGTTCTTCTTAAAGAAAGACAAAATCAGTTAAGCTTCACGGATGCCATAGGTGCCCAGGAGATGTCTCGCACGGGCGCATCGAACGCGGCCGAAGCCATGAAGACTGTAACCGGCGCAACCGTTGTCGACGACAAATATGTCGTGGTAAGGGGTCTTCCCGTGAGATACACCACCACAATGCTGAATGGAGCATCGCTGCCCAGCCCGGATCCGGACAACAAGGCCGTGAACATGGACCTTTTTCCGGCAGGGGTAATCGAGAACATTATCGTTCACAAGACTTTCGTTCCCCGGTTGCCGGGTGACTGGGCGGGTGGAGTGGTGGACATTCGCATGAAAGATCTGCCGGACCAGCCGACTCTCGTGCTGGGCTCCTCGCAGGGGTATGATCCCCAGGTAACCTTTCGAGATGATTTCCTGTCCTATCGGGGAGGGAGCCTGGATTGGCTTGCAGTGGACGACGGCACAAGGGAAATTCCTGATGAAATCGGAAAGTATACGAAGAGCGAATTGGACAGTCGCTTTCGCTCCTTCTTTGTCGGGATAGATAAAAGGCGGCTGGATGACTCCGAAGATAATTATTCGGACACACTGCGGATGCTCGATAAAATGATCAATAGCCTAAACCACCAAATGACGCCGAGCAAAGCAACTGCACTGCAAAACCAGAGTTACAGTCTGTCTGGTGGGAGAAGGTTTTCTCTGGGAGAACGGGCATTAGGAATTCAGGGAGCTTTCACCTATTCCAACAAGTACAGCCATGTGGACGAAGGGGTTAAGCGGGAATTCAGTGGATCATTCACGAAGTGGTCCGACAACGAATGGCCGACACCGGACAAGGATCTGGAAGTCACCAAGTCGAAACATACGGTTCAGCTTGGGCTGCACACCAGCGCAGCCGCCCGATTATCAAATGAACACGAGATTTCGGTCGACTATCTATGGGTTCAGAATGCAATTGACGAGGCGTCGCGTCGTGAAGGTTACTATGCCTATTTCCTGAACGACACGAACGGCGTATTTCGCACATACCAAATGCATTATACCGAGCGTTCTCTTCACTATGTTCGTCCCGCTGGAGAGCACGTGATACGCTTCGGTTTTCTTCCTCTGACTGTTACCTGGATCGGTTCATTTGCTCGCGGAACTCAAAAGGAACCGGATCTTCGTGACCTGGCCTACCAATTCAGTTCTTCCGGAGGCAGAAACTACTATGAAATCCATTCCAATTTTGATGAGCCCTCCCACAAGTACCGGAACCTGCGGGATATTAGCATCAGTGGAGGCGGCGACATTTCGATACCGTTTTATCAATGGTTTGGTGATTCCTCTACCATTGTGGCTGGTGGTGGCTACTGGGCAAAGCTACGAGAGAGGCGACAACGAAAGATAGAATACCAGGCGAGCAATTTCCTCAAAAATACTGATCCTTTTGTACCTCCTGAGGAGTTGATTGTCGAGGAAAACATGGGACTCATGGAAGATTCCGTGGATGGAATGAATTGGGGGGTTTTCTTTGTCGATAATTCGCCTGAGGATGGTGATGTTGACGGTCGGTATCGCATTGCTCATGCTTTTGGGATGTTTGAGCTTCCAATTATACATACGCTCGTCCTCACCGGTGGTTTACGTGTGGAACGAGTGGATATGTATGTGGCCTCCATACATCCAAAGTATATCGGGCAGACGGAAGCGGAACTTGACAATGTGGATTTTCTTCCATCTGCGGCCCTCAGTTTTGGAATCGCAGAAAACATGACTTTCCGATCTGCCTATGGGAAAACCGTCATACGTCCAACCCTTAGAGAAAAATCACCTTTCATTACCGCCGGATATATCGGAGGACCTTCGTATTTCGGGAACCCGGATCTGATCAGTTCTCGAGTCCACAATTTCGACCTTCGTTGGGAATGGTATCCCCGAGCAGGTGAATTGCTTTCGATAGGCAGCTTCTACAAGATCATTCTTGACCCGATAGAAAAGATGTATCCAACACAAAACAACGTGATCAAATCGGTGAACACGGGGAGACCTGCTCAGATCTGGGGTATTGAATTTGAGGCCAGAAAGCGATTTGCCGAAGATTTGCCGGTTCTCAAAGATTTCAGTGTGTCCGGGAATCTGACCCTTGTTAAATCAAGGGTTGAACTCACTGAAGAAAGCAGGAAAAGCGAAAGCTACTTCCCGGACGAACCTGCTCACCGCCCATTTCAGGGACAATCTCCCTACGTGATAAATTTACTCCTGAGCTACGATAACGAGAAATACGGAGTCAATGCAAATACGGCGTTCAATATTTTTGGCGAACGACTCGCGGAGCTGACGAGAAATATAGTTCCCTGGTTGTGGGAAACTCCCGAGCCACTTTTGAACGTCACGGCCTCAAAGACTCTCGGATCGAGATGGAAACTCAAGTTTAGTGCAAAAGACCTGCTTCCGATCGAATCAAAACTTGTGCATCATTACCGCGGTGAAGAGATTGTGGTAGAGGAAGTCGAGGATTCGCCTACTTTCTCATTGGGGCTGGAGTATTCCTTCTAGCCCAAGTTTCGCAATCAACTCACGGCATTCTGCGTAAGCTATTGCACGATCTTAACTTAGAAAAATGCTCAAGGTATCTCCCCGGATACCCCTGCG
>CAYFVL010000047.1:0-25781 GCA_964346405.1 uncultured Fibrobacterota bacterium | reverse complement strand
AAAAGCGCAGGGGTATCCGGGGAGATACCTTGAGCATTTTTCTAAGTTAAGATCGGCCGAGAAAATGGCCGATTGGGAGGCTCACCCGGGCCGATTCTTCCGTACTTGCCGATAAGCTGACGGGTGTTGTAGTTTCATGTACGGTTTGACTGAATGCTCTTTTCGAGAGCAATTCCATAAGGGCTCCTTAGTATTCAATTGATCTGTGAATCAGGGCTATTCCGACTGAATGCCGATCGCTTACGAGGGTGGACAACTATGACTGTTTCTGAAAAGGCTTCCATTTCGCTTGGCACAAACCGGGAAGCAGACATCCTTATAGACTCGAACGGGGCGCCGTTCTTCTCGATGGGACTCAACCACATCGATTTTTCGGCTCTTATTGATGGAAATCCGGAGTTCTGGTTCGGTGAATGCGGAAATTCCAGAAAGAAATGGTTACGGGAATATGTCGTTCCCGATTTGAAGCGATGGGGATTCAACAGCATCGGTTGGAATCAGGAGATTTCGATCAAGACCGATACCATCGCACGGCATACCCAGTCTTTTACCGTAGAGGAGTATGATTCGCTGGATATTCACTTCTGCCATATGCTGCCGTTTGTGGAATCTCATCAGTGGGAACTGGAAACCCGGCTTCCGGATCTGTACGGTCGGGATTTCGAAGCTTTCTGCCGATGGACCGCCCGGTACTGGTGCCGGCGTTTGAACGGCAATGCGAATATTATCGGCTATTTCTATGTGGATTGTCCAATCTGGGTGCATCGTCCCCGAGTCTGGACGAAGGAGCCACTGTTTCCGCCGGAAGAGCTTTCAACGCGGTCGGGCCGGAAGAAGCTGTTCGAGCTTGCACGTCACTACTATAAGATGCTTCACGACTCGATCCGAGAGTACGATCCGAATCATCTCATACTCGGCGATCGGTATGAAGCAGCCGAATCGATTCCGGAAGAATTGCTTACGGCCGCCGCCGACTACGTGGACGTGATCAGTATCCAGGATTTCTCACCCGATCCCGAGGATATCGTTTCGCGAATCGAGTGGATCCATTCGGTGACCGGTAAACCTGTTCTCCTTGCCGATTCTCTGGTGGACAAGCAGATCCTGTTCGATCTCCCGGAGAGTCTGGAACGATTTCGCGAAGCTCTCACCTCTAAAATGGCCTTACTGAAGAATCACCGTCGATGCCTCGGGTGGCACCTGTGCGGGGGATATATCAGGCATCCGGAGCGGTACTCTCGATGGGGGCATCCGGGCCTGCGCGATTGCTCAAATGTGGAGAATCGGCCGTTCACAAACATTCTTTCCAGCGTGATGAGCACATTATGAAGTGATCAACGCAAAAACAGGGTTCTGTTCGAGACGTCTCGGAGAAATGGCGACCCAATAACAACCCTTTCTTAACTATTCCCGGCATGTAATCGGCACATTCTTTGCTGTAACAAACCCGGCTGGTTCAAACAATGCCATTGCTTGAAAGGATGCGTTTCGTATGCTTTTTTCTACCCTCGGCTTTCTGTTTTTTCTCCTCGGAATCATCCCTCTGGGACTCACGCTGGCGCATGCCGATCGTATGAATCCTCCCGAGCGAAGACGGAAAGTTCGTCTTTCATCTCTGGTGGTTCTCGCCGATATCGCGATAATTATTATGTTCAACATTTTCTTTCACTATTATACCGAACTGCTCTGGTTCAGGAATCTAGGATATGGTGACCGGTTCTGGACGGTTGTTGTAGCCCAGATCGTTCTCTGGTGTATCGGTGCAGGGGTGACTTCTGTTTTCCTCCTCATCAACAACATCCTCGCCCACCGTTGGAGTCCATCCCATACCGGACCGTCGCGGTTTTACGTAATCGGTATCGCCGGAGTGCTTCTGGGGTTCTGGCTGTCGTCACTCTGGGAAGAAGCGCTTCTTTTCCTGTATCAACAGCCCTCTGCGGTGCAGGATCCGATCTACGGATTCAATGCGAGTTTCTATCTGTTCTCTCTGCCGTTTCAGGAGTTGATGGTCGGATGGGTTACAATAGTAGTGCTCCTGGGAATCGGGGCGGCTGCCGCACCCATTTTCACAAGCATGTCGGGAACCGACAGATACAATATTCGATGGGATGGAGCGATGACCCACGGGCTGATCATGGCCGCATTTCTTTCAATGGTTATCACCTGGCGGGCATTCCTCGCACTTTTTAACCTTCTGCTCTCCCAACGAGGGGTGGTTGTCGGTGCCGGCTGGACTGATGTCAATATAACCCGAATCGGATATTTTGCCACGATCGGAATCCTGGTATTGGTTGCCTTCGCTTCATTGATCGCGGCATTCGTACCGAAAATTCGTCCTCGTCTGGATTTTCGGAATACGACCCGAATGCGTCGATTGGGCGCGCGTACGGGCGTCGTAACCGGGATAATTGTTCTTGTCCTTTTGTCGGCGGTCTGGTTTGTTCCGAGTATTCTGCAGGCGGTATATGTAAGCCCCAATGAAATCACTCTCGAAAAACCGTACCTTTCCCATAATATCGAGCTGACTCGCCACAGTTATGGAATCGATGACGAACGGATAACCGAAAAGAACTACACAATTGATCGAAATGTCTCCCGAGAGGATGTCACCGCCAACCGAGAGACTCTCAACAATGTCCGACTTTGGGATTGGCGTGCTCTCATGGCCAATCTTCGTCAACAACAGGAAATCCGGCTGTACTATAGATTTAACGATGTTGATATCGATCGCTATGCCTATGAAGACAAGTATCGCCAGGTCATGTTGTCCGTCCGGGAAATCGACCAGCGGGAACTCGATCCACGATCACGAAACTGGGTCAGTGAACGACTCAAATACACCCATGGCTACGGTATGGTGGCTTTGCTCTCGCATGAGTTTCTACCACAGGGCAAGCCCGAGTTTCTCTTGTACAATATTCCGGTATTGGAAGAAGTACCCGATCTCACGATCCGGCAACCCCGGATTTATTACGGAGAACTAACCAATAATACGATATATGTCGGGACCTCCCAGGAAGAATTCGATTTTCCGGTCAGGGACCAAATCGCATATAACCGCTACGACGGTGCGGGCGGTGTATCGGTAGGAACGTTCTTCAATCGGTTTGCCTATGCATGGAAATTCGATGATTACCGTCTGTTGCTTTCCGGTTACCTCACTTCTCAATCGCGAACATTGTTCAGACGCCAAATCCTTGAGCGGGCCGAATCGGTGCTGCCGTTTCTGGAGTTCGACCGAGACCCGTATGCGATTCTGACGGAAGACGGCGGAATTGTATACATGCTGGATGCATACACAACCTCCACGAAATTCCCCTATTCTCAGATATACCGTGGTATGGTCCGTCACCTGAACGGTATCAATTACATACGGAACTCGGTGAAGGTTGTCATCGATGCGTACGACGGCTCCGTGATCCCGTATATTGTGGATAGCAGTGATGTCATCATACGTACATACGACAAGATTTTCCCCGACCTGTTCCGATCATTTGGCGAAATGCCAAGATCCCTTCAGGAACACATTCGGTATCCTGTCGATTACTTTACGGTGCAGACCGACATGTATACGGCGTACCACATGGTGGATCCCGCGGTGTTCTATCAGAGAGAAGACCTGTGGGAATTTGCGACCGAGCGATACCGGGACGATTTTCAGCCCGTCACTCCTTATTACATAATGACAAGTCTGCCGCCCGATGGTAACCTGGAAATGGTACTGATGGTTCCCTTTACGCCGAAGAACAAGAACGTCATGCGTGCATGGATGGCGGGGCGGTGCGACATGCCGAATTACGGCAAGCTGATGGTGTTCCCGTTTCCCAAAGGTGTGGAAGTTCTCGGTCCGCGGCAGATTGAGGCTCGAATAGATCAGAATACCACAATGTCTCAGGCGATGACTCTGTGGGGGCAGCGGGGATCCGCGGTTTTGCGCGGCAATCTTCTGGTCATACCGCTTTTCGATAAAGACAAACTGTCAATTCTGTATGTTGAGCCCATATTCCTCGAAGCTGAAGGTGCTCAGTTACCGGAAATCAAACGTATTATCGTAGCCGATCAGGAACGCGTTGTGTGGAGTGAAGAGTTTGAGCAGTCTCTGCAGTTGCTTCTCGGTGACGAGGAACCGATGGAAGGCGAGGAATCTGAGGCGGCGGAAGTCGAGGAACCGGAAGCCCTTTCGCGTGCACGTGAGCACATCGCGGCATTCAGACGTCTGTGGAGTGAAGGCAATTACAGCGCGGCCGGCGAGCGACTCGAGCAACTTGAGCAGCTTCTACAAGAATAAAAATACGGCGCGGCCATTCGTTCATCTTTTCTTCCCCCGGCCGCTTAATCAGCCCATACATGGCTCCGGCCCCAACCGCATACACGACGTGCAATAAACCGTCCATGGCTATTGACCTGGCTCCCCATTTCCAAGGCGGTGACGATACTTTAATGAAGGAACTGGCCGATCTGTTCGGTTTTGCCGATGCCTTTACATTACCGAATTTTTTCAAACGCTCCGTCGGGATAAGTCCGAAAGAATACAGAAGGCGTGGGACGTTCATCGAGAAGCTTCCCTCGTCCAAAGAAGCCTTAGAGCCGAGAGTCGGTATCTTCCTATCGACCTTTGATCGCCTTTATTTTCTGCCGTCGGGCATAGCTCCTCACCGATTCACCAGTGGAGCCGTGGGAACTCGGCTTCGGTTTTTTCTGTGTTCATCGTAGGTCCCCGTTCTTTTTCAAATGTGGGAAACGAGAAGGTTTCCGGCTTGGCCGACTTGTTCGGTACTCAGAAGAATGTCACTCCGCCGTGGTACAGGAATTTGAACTCGGGATTATCGAAATCCGGTCCCGTTGTCATAACTCCCGGACCCGCACCGGCGAATACCGACAGCCAACGTGTGATGTTCCAACCCAGTGTCGCCCGGAACGCTCCCAGTCTGTGAATTTCAGGATTCTCCAGGTCGAGATTTTCCGGATCGGCCATATTCATCTGACCGATATCCAGTTCCAGGTAGGCCGCGGCAAGCGGGATGTGATAGCCCCAGAACCAGGCATAACTGACAGCCTGCTCAAGATCCGAATCAAGGTCAACCCCACCCAGGGTAAAGACGGAGTGGAAATTGTTCGAGATCGTCTTCACGCCGACGTTCACACCGGAGAAGTTGCTTCCGTAAGCAACCGCGGAAATTTTTCCATTCTCGGCAATATTTACGATTCCTAACGGAACGCCTTCCATTTCCTCGGCAATATTGACGATCCCTACCTGTAAACCTTTGAAATCGCCCGAAATGTTCACCATCCCGAATTGTGCTCCGATAAACCGTCCTCGGGTCACATTTACCACTCCAGCACTCTGAAGACCCGTGAAGCTACCCCCTACCACATTGACAATGCCGACGTTCTGCATGCCTTCGGCTCGGTCGCCAACCACATTCAGGATCCCACTTGCCTGGTTGCCTTCCATGGTACCGCCAACCACGTTAATCAGGCTGCTTACCTGATATCCGTCGACATCGGAACGCACCACCGAAACCGCCCCGGCCAGAGCTGCTCCCCGAAGGTCTTTCATGTAGTTGTTTATCAGGGCGATATTAAAGTTGACCGTTGCATTACCGGTGCGGCCGGTCGTTATCGGGTATGCAAGTGTTACCGAAACCGGAACCTCCTGCGCGGCCGAACCGGCAAACAAAGCGAGTGCGAGTGAACATGTTAAACCAATATGCCGTTTCATACATTCTCCCATCGTTTTCAAGTACAGGCTTCTCGAAGAGGGTACTTGAAAAGCAAATTCCATGCCGATGGGAGAAATGCGTTAGTGGCGCTGATGATACCCCGCACTGAAGCGCAGGATATCATAAACAGGGTGGCTGCATTTTTAGTTAGTTAGTTAGGGGAAGACCATTATTTCGCGACCTTGGGAGTGTTGCTGAGGGTCATTGCGACCCCAATTGAGGCGGTGGACTTAAGGCGAGGATCGGGATCGATCTCACGGTCGTAGAGGAGTTGAAGACCTAGAACGACTTGAAAGTACCTTGTCAGATTTACCGTAAGATCGTTTTGCCAGTCGATATCCGGATATCGGTAATCTTCGTCTTCGGCATCCACACGGTACAGAGTTTCGAATGCTTTCAGAAGACTGCGGAATTTCGTCCTCCCTTCGGCATCGGTGGCTTGAAACTCGGTCGACACCTCGAGACCCAGATTGCTTGTGGTCATTGCCTCCAGTGTGCGATCGATCGTCTGTCGCGCACCGCAACCGAGACGAATGTCCCAGCTTACGCGATCCCTGGAAACAAGATCGCGTGCCGCACCTATGGTTTCGGTGAGTTCTATTGGGTTGATGTAGGTATCTTCGTCCTCGCCTTCGTTGAAGAATTGCGAAACAAGGCGGAATGCGATATATGGATCGACCCAGGCATCGAGCGTGAATTTTAAAAGACTCTCGAGATCAATCAGATCAAGAGCTTTCGAACTCTCCCAGTTTTCCCAGTCGGCATCGGGGTCGCTGTGAATCATGCCGTATTCAAGTTTGAGCATATTTCTCCAATGCACTTTTGAACTAATTGGCCGAGACGCACCAGCCGTTGCCTTGCTGCTCCATGATAAGTTGTTTGTTTCTTCTCCGGCCCAGTTTTTCGAATACACACCGAAATTCATAAGGGCGGAAAGATCCAGAGTCAGCTCCCATTTTGGGTCGATATCGACAGTTCCATCTCCAGATGAGATCTGCGCGCTAAGCGGGGACAGCATGATAGTCAAGCCGGCGATTGCCGGTAGAGCGAAGAAAGAAAGCTTCATTGAATTTCTCTTCAGTTCAGGCTTCAAAGAAGCACGGTGCAAAATCACCATGCGGGAAAGTACACTAAAAAATAATTCCGGTAACGGGTGACGTGTGTGGTTCGGTGTTTTCGGACCGCACCAAAGTTTACTTTATGCAATTTGATTAACCCGACACAACAGTTTCCAGTCGTTTTGATTGAATTTCATTCGGCTATCGGCCTGGTTTGTACCGCAGTTCGCCGGTCAGCGGATCCTGGGCATAGCGTTCACACAATGCGATGAGGACATCACGATGCGTGATCCCGACATTCATGACCGTGTCGTTTCCGCCGTAGTAAATAAGAATGGAACCGTCGGGATTTCCCAGAGCTCCGCACGTGAACACGACATTGGGCACATGCACGTAGTCGTCCTCGGCAGTCCGGCAGTCGCTTTTCGTTGGAAACAGAATTGGCATCGAGCAAACTTTCAGCCTGGACGGATCGGCGAGGTCGTGCAGGGCGACCCCCAGAACATAAGGGTTTCCGTCCATGGTGGTTCGGACGCCGTGAAACAGGTCAATCCACCCTTGGTCGGTTTTCAGCGGTGGAGTACCGGGACCGATTTTGTCCGAAAATGCACTGGGACCTTGTCCGGTCTGTATGATCGGTTGGTCCGCAACAGTCCATCGGCCGGCGCGCCAGTTGTCGGAGTAGGCGATGCGAATGCGAGTGAATACGCCCCCGACATCCCCTTCGGTAACATCGTTGGGGCGCATAAGCGCAACATACTGTCCGTCGATTTTCTCTGGAAACAAAACCACGTTTCGCATATCGCTTTGGAGCATCGGACCATAGCGAGTGAACTGTTTGAAATCCTTCGTGACGGCCAACGAAACTCGAACGCGATTTTTTATTCCGGCATGATACGCACTGTAGGTTACGGCAAACGAACCCTCGATTTGAGTGATGCGGGGATCTTCGACACCACCGGTTTCGCTTTCAACAATCTGAGCAGTGTCGACCCCTTCGGCAAATCGGTCGTCCGCGGTTGCGGAAAGAAGCGCCGGTGACGGATCGATTCGCCAGTCTGTGACCCCGTCGGTACTTCGTGCTACACCAAGGACACTCTTTCCACACCGCAGATGCGAACGAAACAGCATTACGGTGTCGTCGCCGATTCTTGCCGCGCCGGCATTGTGTACGGTGGTCACCTGAAGCGCCGGATCTTTCCAGATTCGGTTTACGTCTCGGGCGGTAACAATCGGGTTATGGGGATATCGTGCAACCGGTCGGTTGAGCGAAACTTCGGCCGCGGTCCCATCGGAGAAAACCACCGATCGTGCAACGATATCCATGCCCTATCCTTTCATGGCTTTCAGACTCTTCTCCAGTTTTTCCAGATTAAGAAGAAGTCCTTCGTACTTCTCCTTTTCGCTCTTGACAACTTGCTCGGGAGCTTTTTTGAGGAAGCTCTCATTTTTCAGGCGCCTTTCGGCTCCGGTGACAAGATTGTTCATGCGCTCGATCTCTTTGGACAGCCGGTCAATCTCTACCTGACGATCGATGAGCCCTTCGAGTTCGAGGCTTACCTCGATACCTTTGACCACCGTCCGTCCGGCAAACTCCGGTCTTGGGGCATCGACACCTGTCTCGGAGTCCGACAGCTTGGCAAACATGTTTATCAGCGCGGACTGTTGGGCAAGCCAGGATGCAATCCGCGGATCTTCGGGCCGTATCACCGCCCGACCCTTTTTATCGGGCGGAACGTTGTTCTCGGCACGAATAGTTCGCAATCCGACAATGATCTCCTTCAGCAGCTCGAACCGACTCTCGACTTCTCTATCCAGAAGAGTTTCATCGGTTTTCGGGAAAGATGAATTCATTATCGAATCACAATCGGTAAGACTTTCATATGAAATCATCTGTGTGAAATGGCCCCAGATTTCTTCGGTGATGTGCGGCATCACGGGATGCAGAAGCTTGAGTATGCTACCCAGGACGTAACTCGACAACTGCAAAGCCGTTTCCTTAGCCCCGGGATCGGCATCGCCGTACAGGTCACCCTTTTTGGCTTCTATGTACCAATCGCAGAAATCGTGCCAGGTGAAATCGTACAGAAGACGACACATCTCGTTGAATCGATACCCGTCAAGTGCCGAGCGCGCCCCGGCAATAGTGCCGGTGAGTCTGCTGAGAATCCATTTGTCCTCAGCTTTGAGTTTTTCCGTATCGGGTATCCCCGAGAATTCGCGTTTTGCGTCGATATTGCCCAGGAGAAAACGTGATGCATTCCAGAGCTTGTTCCCAAAGTTTCGTCCGATGTCGAACGTGTCTTTCCCCAGGAACACATCGGCGCCTTGCGCGGTAATCATGACAAGTGAAAATCTGAGGGCATCGGCGCCGCATACCGATATGATTTCGAGCGGGTCGATAGAGTTGCCCAGTGACTTGCTCATCTTCCGACCGGTTTCATCGCGAACCGTTCCGTGAAGAATGACATCGGTGAATGGTAGTTTCCCCGTAAAATGTTGACCCGCCATTATCATTCGGGCCACCCAGAAGAAAAGAATCTCGGGTGCTGTTGCCAGTGTATCGGTCGGGTAGAACTTTTCCATGGCGTCCGTTTTTTCGGGCCAGCCCATGGTCGAGAACGGCCAGAGCCAGGACGAAAACCAGGTGTCAAGTACGTCTTCATCTTGCCGAAGTTCCGACGATTTGCACGACGGGCACGCCTCGGGAGTCTCTTCGGCGACAATGATTTTCGGGCAATTCGCGCAGTACCAGACAGGTATACGGTGTCCCCACCAGATCTGACGGGAAATGCACCAGTCACGAATATTCTCCATCCACTCCAGGTACGTCTTGCGCCATCGTGAAGGATAAAAGGTTACCTCATTGTCATGGGCGGCTCTGAGTGCCGGCTCGGCAAGCGGTTTCATCTTCACAAACCACTGATCCGAGTAGTTGGGTTCAACTATTGTATGGCATCGATAACAGTGCCCAACCGCATGAGTGTGCTTTTCGATTCTTTCGCAAAGCCCTGCGTCCTGAAGATCCCGCACCACGGTTTGCCGGGCATCGAAGCGGTCCATGCCCCGATATTTTTCCGGTATGGGGCCGGTCATGTGGCCGGTTTCATCCATTATGACAATCGGTTGCATTTCGTGACGAAGCCCCATTTGAAAATCATTGGGGTCATGGGCCGGAGTCACTTTCACCGCACCGGTTCCAAAGGAGGGGTCTACGAAGTCGTCGCTTATGACAGGGATCTCGCGCTCGGCGAGGGGAAGAGTCAGTGTTCTGCCGATCAGGTCGCGATATCGCTCATCCTTGGGATTCACCGCGACCGCGGTATCACCCAACATTGTCTCCGGACGAGTGGTTGCGACCTCGACATGTCCCGAACCGTCACTGTACGGATACTTGAAATGGTATAGTTTCCCTTCGAGTTCCTCGTGTTCCGCCTCTTCGTCGGACAGCGCGGTTTGGCACCGCGGACACCAGTTGATTATGTACTTGCCTCGATAAATGAGCCCTTCGTTGTACAACGAAACAAACACCTTGCGAACCGCACGTGAGAGACCTTCGTCCATGGTAAAACGTTCCCGGTCCCAGTCGCATGATGACCCCAGCTTTTTCAACTGGTTGGTTATGGTGGCGTGGTATTCCTCTTTCCAGCCCCAGACCTCTTTGAGAAATTCCTCACGTCCGAGTTGGTGTCGATCCTTGCCCTGTTGAGCCAGTCTGCGCTCGACCACATTCTGGGTGGCAATACCGGCATGGTCGGTCCCAGGCATCCACAGCGCCTCAAATCCGTCCATTCGCTTGTATCGGATCACTATGTCCTGAATGGTGTTATTCAGGGCATGTCCCATATGGAGAATGCCGGTTACATTGGGAGGGGGAATGACGATGCTGTACGAGGGTTTGGTCGAGTGCTCATCGGCCGCAAACCGTTTTTCGTCTATCCATCGCCTGTACTGCTTCTCTTCAACCACTGATGGGTCGTACTGTTTATCCATTGAATCTCCCCAGCGCTGTCAAAAACAGATCCGTTTTTATGCCTTAGTGTCGGAAAAACAGCGTATTATAAGCTGTTTTCACCCGTAGTTTCCGGACAACCACTAAATATACAATTCTTATACCCAAGCCAAACAGTTACGCGGCACAGGTCGTTTTGGGAATGGAAATCTCAAAGACAAACCGGCGATTACGTCTCCACTTGCAGGCGAGCGTACTCCAAACCTATCTTTCAAAAACTTAGCCCAGGTTTCGCAATCGACTCACGGCATTCTGCGTAAGCCGGCGCGCGATTCATTGTATCCCGCCCGGGGGAACAAGCGAGATTGGAGAGGTTGTTTCGTGACGGCTTTGTCGGGTGCGGCGTATGATTCTGGCATCGCATGCCTGGGGGTCAGGCGGCGGTCCGCTGAAGAATACCGCATTCATTGAATTTGTGGAAGGAGACCGGTTTTATTCTCTTGCGACCTGGGCCTCTCTGGCCGGATGCAGCGCCCATGCCCAGGCATATCTTGATTCTCTCCAGAATCTCTACGATTGTCTTCAGCGGACCTGCCGACGCGAATCGGGTGCGGTTTCAAGAATCTGTTCCCGATTTGGTGGACACGACAATGCTGCCATCGACGAGGTTCATGCGATTCATTCGGCATTGGCAAATCTTCACAGGTCGTATGCGTATCTACGGGCGGGAAATCAGTCTCGGGCAGATTTCTGCTATAAAGTTTTTGCCGAGGGGCTCCCGACTGGATTCAGTTCGGTCCTGAAGAACAAGCTTGCAAATCGATACGAACTCTATAAGAGCATCTATCTGTCCGCCGAGCCTCACGACGAGATTATATTTGATGCTACCAGGTAGTATAGAATTGGGGCACAGCATGTTTGTGCCGAGAAAAGAGCGACGCGTGCCGCGACTCCATTAACCAGACAAAGACTTTGTCGGAATGCTAATAAACCCGAAGATAAATCACAAGGCAGTAAACCCAGTGTGTCAGAATCAGAGATTCATGATCCTGAATGGGTTGCCCCTCAGCAGTTTTCGAATTTGAGGGGCGAAGTGAAGAAAAATGATAGTATCGCGGGTTTGTAGCGTCTGGGGACACGCGACTTTCAATTTGTCAAAGGAAATCTTGTGCAGCACTATAATCTCTCCCTGTCTCGGCTTTCTTTTTTTGCGCTGTTCCTTGTCCTGGGAAGCAGCGCCCGTGATCCCTATGGCATGTTTACTCCATTCCCGTCCCCGGTTCGTCCCCCGAGCCGAAAGTCTTCTGATAACCACCAGGCCGGGGCTGCCAAGAGCACTGCCGACCATTCACTCGGAAGCGGCTCAATATCCGGCAGAGTGATCATTGCTGATGGAATTGACTCAAACGGAATTAACGGCAGAGTCACTGTCATGGATACATTTGGCTTTGATGTCGGCTCTGATTGGCTGTATGGTTTCGATGGTGCTTTCGCGGTGGGGGGTATCCACCCGGGAAACTACAAAACCGTTTATAAGGATCGCAATTCCAACCTCGAGACATGGTATCCTTCGGCACGGGAGCACGAGGATGCCCAATGGATACAGGTTACGGAAGGCCAAGCTGTTGCGGGAGCCACAATCTCGGCACTTGAGGCTCCTTTTCGAAACTGGGACACTGTTTCGATTACCGGCAGATGCTACAAAGGCTCCGATTTTGAAAGGCCTTACAGTTCAGGTTTCGTATTCCTGGTCGGGTCCTCGGATCACAAGTTCGAAGTGCAACCCGATTCAAATGGCGTGTTTTCCTGTGTTGTTTCCGCTCCACCCGGCCGACATAATATTCTGGTTGTACCGGAAGGTAGTTTCGCGCCGCAGTGGTTTGGCGGATCGAATGTGTTCGTGGCCCCGGAAGATGTATCCCTTACCGAGGATATCGAAAATCTGACGATACATTTTGCGGCGGGCGGATCAATACATGGATTTGTTCTGGACGAAGAAGGAACCGGCTTACCTTTTGAGAGGGTGGCTGCGATATCCGGCAATGGTTTCGTTATCCGGGAAACTATTACAAAAGCGGGTGAATTCTCGCTTGAGGGACTTCCAGAGGGTGAATACTTTGTCGGAGCCGGGCGGGAACCGTACGCCGTTTTTTTTCCAAATACGCGTATCCACGGAGATGCTTTGAAAATCACTGCGTCGCCGGGAGAAAGAACGGATTCAGTGATCATCACTGTTGTCGGTGGAATGGGGCAAGGACCTGATCCGGATGCGTACATCACAGGCTCGGTCAGGGATCAATCAGGAAATCCCATGGCCGATGAGTTTATTTACCTGAAATACACCGATCCCGACCCCGCCCATTTTGCCGAATTTGCATATGGTTGGACTGATGAGAAAGGAACGTTTGACATCAATGTGATGTCCCACTCACCATTCACTATGCAGATCGGACCCGCAAGCGATTATTACAGTCGTCCCCGGTATTTCACAAATCAGGATGCCTTCGAGACACCGGAGGAAATGCTCCTGGAGAAAGGTGAAACCCTCCGGGTTGACATCGTTCTTCCTGATGGAGGAAGTGTTGGTGGGTTTGTTTACGACAGTCAAGGTTTTCCCCTTTGGGCCGACATGGCAAACTCATATTTCTATTTCACGGGATATCTATGGGATCCCCGGGAGGAACCCAGACGGGCGATGGGATTCGTCCAGCCCGGCCGCTTTAGCGGGTATCGCGCCCGCGGTGTAATACCGGGCAATTATTCCATGAACTTAGTTGCATATTCATACGGTGTCCAGACATCACATGGTACGACGATTTACCATCTTGATTCAATTGAAGTAGCCAAAAACACCACAACTCGTCTGCCGAGTATCAGAGACAGCGCGACAGCGGGAGCGATTACCGGTAAAGTCCCGCGAGAGAGGAATTCATTCGTGGTTTGCTACGACAGTACCGGAGCACTAGTAGCAGTAAACATGCCGGTACTCGGGAGCTATATGAGTCCACAGCAGTGCGCCGGAAGTCCTTTGTGCGACTTCTTCACTCCTGAGCGGGAGGTGCACAATGAATATGCACTGGGGATGTATATACCATTCAGAATTGCGGGACTGCCATCCGGGAGGTATGCTCTGGTACAGTATTTCTACTCGTCGAATACACCTGGCAGTGACTCATTGTCACTCAGGTGGTATGCAAACGATCATTGTGTGACAAAGTGGTCTGTGGGCGAAATGAATAAATACTACTTCCCAGAAATACCTTCGGAAGTTAAGTGGGTTAGGGTAGAAGAAAACCAGATTGTGGAAGGAATAAGTTTTGATGGTGCGTCAATTACGTATGGTACTACTCAGCCGTATTTTTCGAACGTGTTTTCGGTGCGACAGATTCCGGGGCGGAAAGGGATCAGTTGTGAGTGGCATCTGCGTGAAAGAGTGTCCCGCAAAGCGAGTATATCAATCTACACGCCAGGCGGAAGGATGATTCACCAGGAACCGATTGAAATGGTCAAAGGGACATGGGTTTGGAATGACGGGAAGGCGTCGGGCACTTATCTAGTGCAATTTTCATCAGGCGCTTGCACCCGAACAGTTGCGGTTTTGGTATTGTGAGTGTTTCGACTGGAACCGCGATCATCGATTTATCCAATGGCGTGCGGTCGCGCAAACCCAAAATCGGTGAGCTTCACGCTGCCTGATTTGAAATCTACCAGCAGGTTTGCCGGTTTGATATCACGATACATGAACCCTTAAGCACCCCGCCGGGCGGGATCAGAGGTTCGTTCGCGAAGCAGTGGTGTAGCATAATGACCCGAAGTCAATCCTCTCCCCGTTACCATACAGAAAGCCGCTGCCCCGGCCGCGACTCACGATCTTAGTATTTTGTATCCAAATCGACAATAATTTCCCAATACCTTCGGTTTCAACAGCGCTTTGTACGTCTTCTTAAAGATGTAACCGAGCCTGAGATGGTATTTCCGGATCACCTTTTTTCTGAACTTATTCAGCTCATCGAGGCTGATGAATTTAGTGCCCACGGTGCCTCCATGGAAATAGTCCTTCCCGAGAACAGTTTCATCGATTAGATCCTCCGTCTTGGCAATCTCATACAGTTCCGTACCATAGTAAGGAACAGCCAGATGAAGTTCGACAAAGTCGGGATTCAGATCAAACATATGTTTTTCGGTGGCGGCCAAATGCTCTCGATTCTCCCAGGGGAAGCCGATCATAAAGAATCCATACGTGAGCAAACCTGCCTGTTTGGCATATTTTGATGCCTTTAAATTGTCTTCTGTTGTCGCACCCTTTTTTATTTTTTTGAGAGTTTCCTCACTTCCTGATTCATATCCAAAAGCTATTAACCAACAGCCGGCTTTTTTCATGATCTTCAGCGTTGCCGGATCTATTGGTTTCGTTCTTGAGTTTGCGACCCATTCTATTTTTCCATATAAATCTGATTTGATTATCAAATCACACAATTCATGGACCCATTTTGAATTGATGGTAAAGGTGTCGCTCTTAAAGAAAAAGTTACGTATATGATACTTGTAATAGCATTCTTCCAGTTCCCGCATTATGTTCTCAGGGCTTCTGACTCTGAGCCTTTTACCGGAGATCTTTGGTGTCATACAATAAATACAGGAAGATGGGCAACCCCGTGATGTCGAGATTGTTGCCTGGATCTCATGGGTATCCGGTCTCAAATAGAGCGCGTTGTTCATGATTGATCGATCGGGAAATTCCAGGCTGTCCAGATTTTCGTTCCATTTTTTAAAACCGGTCTTGAGCCATTTACCATTCTTTTTGTAGAGAATACCGTCGATCTTCGACAAATCCGATTTTGCATAATGGGCATCGATAAGTTCTGTCGCTATGAATTCAGATTCGCCACCTATCAGATAATCCACATTTTTGAGGTCCAGTTGCTTCAACAGGTCTTCCTCCGGATCGAAGAATATGGCGCCTTTCAGTATAACAATCAGATCCGGGTTTATTTGTTTTAATGTGTTTACCTTTTCTATGTCCGAAAAGATGCTTGTATTTGAGACACTTATAAACACAACATCCGCTTCAAAAGATTTGAAATCGGATAGAAGGTCTTCCAGGCAGAGTTTTTCGGTTTGATAATCCTTTAGAAAAATTTCATACCCCGCCCTTTTCATCATGGCGCCAACATAACCAAGGTCATTGCAGGCTCTCATGGTTGTGGCGGTAGAGTCTTCAACACTGCTTTGGCATCTCTCTTCGCCCCGCTGGATGAGTTTACCGGGTGGATAAATAAGCATCGCTTTTTTCAAGTTTTTCTGATCCATATGTCTAAAAATTTCTGTAAAAAGATTCATTTCCCAGACTCAACATCTCTCTGTCGCCCCGAGTATCTCCATAGGCATAAATATAATCGATCTCTGCCAAATTATACTTCTGCTCGATTCTTCGCACCTTCTCGTCACCATAGCAGTTTTTGCCTTTGAACTTACCGGTCAGTTTTCCGTTTTCTACTTGCAGTCTGGTTCCTATCAGATCAAAACCATTCTTATCGCACCAATCTTGTAGGTATGGTTCGAATGCTGCCGTAACAATAGCAATTCTGACATTTTGCTCTTTATGTCTGGAGATCTCCTCTAGGGCGGAAGACTTCAGTATTTTCGTCAGTTCATGTTCCGAATAGAGGCTTGCCTTTTTCGTGAAAAATGCATAATCAATACCTTTGAAAAAATAAGAGAAAACAATCTCTTTCGCTTTCCAATTAGGCATTATGCGCAGTAGATGCAAAACAATAACGGGACTCAGGATGAAAATGCCCATGATGAATCTTATTCCGAAAAAATAGCGGATAAAGTCAATAAAGCTGTCTTTCCGGGTAATAGTTCCATCAAAGTCAAATAGCGCAAGTTTCAAAACGATGTCTTTTCTTCTTTATATGTACAGCAGAATGAACAGGGTTGCGAGCCAACCCAGGATGGAACCCTGAATGAAGCGATCTCGCCATACAACTTTTGTAGGGCATGCGCCGTCGCGATCCACAAAGATGACCTGCAAATACCTCATGACGCCAAACAAAACAAAAAAGGCCGTATAATATAGCTTGTCGGTGCCGGCCCTCTGAATAACGGAATAGGACATCGTATACATTATATAGCACACTATAGAAATGACTCCGGATACCAGTATTGCGGAATTCAGGAAATCGAGATTGTATCCATCGACAACCTTTCTCGTTATTTGTCCTTCTTTTAGGTATAAAGCAACTTCAGATCTTCTTTTGGAAAATCCCAGGAACATCGCCAGCAAAAATGTAAGCAGGGTTATCCACCCCGAGAGAGTGATATCGGTAACCACCCCGCCTATTGAAACTCTTACGACAAAACCCGCTGCAATGACAAAAACATCGACAATCGGTATATGTTTCAGGCGTATAGTATAGCCAACATTCAACAGAATGTAGAATCCGGTCAGCATGCCGAATGAACCGTCCAGGACAAAAGAAGCGGTCCCACCCGCAATGCATAAGATCAGCATGATGATTACCGCGGGGAATTTGTCAATAACCCCTGATGCCAGGGGTCTGTCTTTTTTATCGGGATGCCTTCTGTCCTCGGGTATATCGTGCAAATCGTTGAATATATAGATAGCGCTTGTAGCAGCGCAAAATATCAGGAAGGCTACGAATGTTCTGAGCAATAGATGGAGATTTGTGATTTCCAGGCCGAAAAACAACGGCAGAAAGATGAATCCGTTTTTTATATAATGATCTATTCTAAGAAGCCGGATGTACATTTTCAATTTTTGCATCTATTATCAATCATCTTTCTCATAATATACAAAGGAGATTGAAATTGCGGGAGCGACCCTCGACTTCGATAATCGACTCACGGTCCCGCCGGGCGGGACTCAAGGTATCTCCACGGATATCCCTGCGCTTTTCTGAGTCAATCTCGCACAACTTCTTGCGCACAGTGCGAGATGCGCCTCGATATCAACAAAAATAGCTGCGCGAGAAAATGCAAATTTATTTTTGCGCGAACCCTGAGTCACGATTCCTTTGTGCTGTCGGGCACTCCTTGGGAACGCCGAAAAAATCGGCTTGCCATTATTGTTCCCAGTGCAATCAAAAGTGATACAACCGAGAGAACCAATCCTTTGCTGAAGGCGCTATCCTTGTATTCACAAACGACCGTATGTTTGCCGGCAGGTACAGGGATTGCCCGAAGGGCATAATTCGCCCTGTAAATAGGTATTTGTTTCTTGTCAATGAACGCTTTCCAGGCGGGGTAATGGATCTCACTGAGGACCAAAAGTCCATTGCGGTCGGTTTCTACCTCGATTTCTATTCTGTTGATGGAATAGGAGGTGATGCGCGTTGTGTGATTGTCCGGCTCTGATCCCGGGAGCGCAATAGCGGGCTTCTCCTCGAGAATAACGGAATTGCGGTGATCAAAATCACTGCTGTGCAGAGCAGGCAAAATATCATCATCATCAGGAATTATCCGACTGGAAAAGGTCATCCAGGCTCGGGGAAGGTATGAGGGGTGGCGCTCGATACCGATTTGTCCCTTGTTGTCGGTTGATATTTTGTATTTGACGTTTAAAATATCCAGGACTCTGTCGGTACGCTTTAGCAACTGTTTTTCCAGCCGTAACGGATTATACCCTTCCATTAGAAACATCCGGTGAACGGTTCCCGCATTACGTTTGAAGAGCATCTGACTTCCGCCGATTTCATCACTTCCCGGAGCCGATCCCCGCGAGTTGATTCTGAATGTCTCACGCTCGCCTTCATCCAGAATAGCTTTGATAAGACCGGTGGTTCTATAAATGTCGGCCGGTTTGATTTTAACGGCAGCATACCCATATCCAAATAGAAGCAGATCGACAAAAGTCACTATAACCAAGACAATGATGGTTTTGCGCGAGGATAGACGGTTGCTTACATACAGATACATAATAGTAGCAAAGGATGCCGTCAGGAGTGTAAGAATCCAAAGCGTTTTGCCCGATGACGCAAGAACTTGTTGTGAGACAAACCGCTCGAGCATTTGAGCATCCGTCCCAAATCTGCCGCTTTCCAGCAAAAAATGAACGATTGATCTGTTAAATGCGCCCGCGGAAAAGAGAATCGAAACCAGAAGTGACAAGCCGGTCATGACGAAGAGAGTCGTGAAGAACCTCTTTTTGACCTTCGGTGATCCGCGCAGAGCGAACGTTCGAAGCCAGTCCAGGCCAATTCCTGCCAGAAGTGCTGTCGGGAGCGCAAAGAAAAGCGAAAACCGACCGGGAATTCTGAATCTGTCAAAGCCCGGCAGAAGTTCATGGAATAGTCGGAATAATCCCGCGGTATCTCCCATGCTTAACAGCAGGGCAAGCGCGCTCATGGCGGACAGAAATACTACGAGCGCGGTAGATTTCAGGAAGATCGCGGCACAGAGGGCCAGTATGAGTGGAATGATTCCCACATATATGGCCGTCTCCCAGTAGTAATGGACGCCTGGATTGACATCGTTTTTGCCGATGCCCCAGTAAGGTGTGGTCTTGGAGGCGAAACGGTTGGGGGTCCCAAAGAAGTTGGGGGCTACAAGCGTGATGAGTCTGTATGGCCGAATTGAGCCTTCGGTCGCGTCCTCAAAGGCCATCTCCGAACGTGCGGAATGGTTGGCAAGTGTATTGGCCGGCAGGATCTGAACAGCGGAGATGCCGAACCCCAGTGCTACCGCACTGATAAACAGGCCAATCGCTATCAGTATGTTCCTGAGGGCACGATGCGAAGACCGAACAATCATTACGCAATGAAAAATCAGATATGATCCCAGCCAGTAATAGGTGTAGAGAAGAAGCTGGGGGTGGCCGGCAAATGAGATGAAGCTCAAGACTATTCCAGATACCGCCGCATAAAGGATCGACTGTCTTTTCAGCGTGCGGCTTATCGTCAGTACAGCGAGCACTATCCAGGGCAGCGCCTGAATCATGGTAACATGAAATATATGGCCGGTAACAAAACCACAGAACATGAAACTGAGCGCACTCACCAATGAGCCGCCCCGGGACATATTCCAACTTCGTGCAAGCAGGTACATGAAAAGGCCTGCCAGAAATACGTGAAATACGATCTGAATCTGAAACAGTGCGGGGCTAAGATTTGAGCCGCTGACCAAGGTCAACGCCAGATTAAGCGGATAGAGCACCGCTGTCTGCAAATCAGCAAAAAAAGGCATTCCGGAAAAGGTGTAGGGGTTCCAGAATGGGAAAGTCAAATTCCGAAGGGATTCTGTTGCAAAGGCTCTGTATGGGTAGTATTGCTCAATAAAGTCGTTCCAGATGGTGCCTCTGGCGGTGATAATCGGCCGGTAATAAACGACTGTCACTCCCAGGAGAAAAAGGGCAACGGGAACCACTCTGAAAAACCGTGCATTTTTCTTTGGGATTTGGGGGGCAGAGTTTACCAGGGTACTCTGGGGAGCTTTCATTTTTGCCATACAGTGCCTGTGCTATCCTATATATATATAGTTCTACGAATTCGAAGCAATGTATGAAAAATTGGCCTCCCCGGCTAACCTGTGCGCCCTTTCACACATTTCCTGCTGCAAGCTGTACGAACAAAATCGCCCGATTGGCGCCTGTCCCAAAACCCCTTCGTTCACTGATCTCGCCGCAGTGCGGGACGGATCAGCGGCCGTTTTCACGGCAATTCCGGGGTTTTTTTCATCACTTTCGGTGTACTTTTTCGGCTTCTCCACGAGAGTGTCCATGCAATTCGAGACGAGGAACAGGGCACTATCGATGCCGCTATCAGTACCTGCCGGATGAGAGCATTGGTCCCTGCTACTTATTTATCCGTCCTCTTCGTTGATTTCCGCTTCGCTGCTTTTTTCTTCACCGGCTTGATTGTATCCCGTTCTATGAGCACCTTCGCCAGTTGCTCTTCTGTAGGATGCTCCCATTTGATTTTTTTCAGGAACCTGTTCACTTTTGCCCTGTCAAACTCCACCGGGTTGAAGCAACCGCCTATCCATATTGACATTGATTCGTGGTTTTCATTTTCCGGGTCGTGGATAGCCTCAAGGAAACCCTCGTATCCTGATGTTCCCCCGCAATCCTCAGGCGGGCAGGCTCGTTTTCCTCCTAAACATTCAGCAAATCCGGTAAGTGTACCATCGTCGGGCAGTATATTCTCAACGGTTATCCGGTGCTCCCAGCAATCGCCGAAATCGTAATCGTAACGAAACTGAAACCCAATGTGCCGAGCGCACTCCTGAAGGGTAATGGCGCCCTCGTTTTCAATGAGTTTTTCATCCTCGAAGGCATCCTCATTCAGATTGAATTCCGGGTCGGAATACTCGACCTCACCCATGGCGAATTTGTGCAGATGGCTGTTTGTCCACCCGACCGCAACCTGCAAAATTGCATGGAGCAAGTCCAGCCCGATAGTTCCCCGCACCAGAAGAACCCGGTAAATAGCCGGCTCCGTGTCCTCAATCTCCACCCGCAAGCGGTAAAGGCAGCCGGTGCCGGCGGAGTTTTCACTCGGTTGTTTCGTACCCGGAAAGGGTATGATCTTAGATTTTGTCATCTCAACGCCTTGCTTGTATTATTCAATTAAATTAAAAATATCCTTGGGTTAACCCAAGTTTCGCAATCAACTCACGGCATTCTGCGTAAGCTTTTGCACGATCTCGACTACGAAACCTGGGTTAATCCTACGCCGCTTCAAGTTGAATTTCACTCAGATTCACCGACGCGATTGTGGATACACCTTTTTCCTGCTGGGTTACACCGTACAGAATATCCGCGGCTTCCATACTTCGTTTGTTATGGGTCACCATAATGAACTGCGTCTTGTCGGCGAAACGGTTCAGCACCTTTATAAATCGGTCCACGTTCGCATCATCGAGTGGTGCGTCGAGTTCATCCAGGATACAGTAAGCCGAAGGTTTCACCTGGTACAGCGCGAACAGGAGCGAGATCGCCGTCAGCGCACGCTCTCCGCCCGAAAGCAATGTGACTCCGCGCATTTTTTTACCGGCCGGCCGGACGTTGATTTCGATAGCCGCGGTAAGCGGATCGACATCTTCCTGAAGCGCCAGTTGCGCCTCACCGCCTTCGAACAGAGACGTGAACATGTCGGTGAAATTGGCCCGAACCTTTTCAAACGTCTCCACGAATTGACTCCGAGCCTCTCGGTTCAGTTTGCGAATTGCCCGTTCGAGATCGTCGACCGCGGTCTGAAGGTCGTCACGCTGTCTGACTAGTTCCTCGAGTTCGGCATTTTCCGTTTCGAACTCGTGAAGGGCTCCCATGTTCACCTCACCGACCCGGCGCAGGCGTTCTTTGAGCATCTGGATATTCTCGGTGACATCGGCGTCTTCCTTGTCCAGCAAGGGAAGATCTTCGGGAGGAGAGGCCAGGTCTATTTCATAGCTCTGGTAGATGCGTTCCCGAATAGAGCGAAGCTGCTCGCCGTCACGCGTTTGCTCCATTTCCAGACTGTGTTTTCGGTTCGAGATACCCTCGAGTTCCTGTTGCTCGGTGCGCACCGTTTTGCGGACCTGATCAATCTCATGAAGGATACCGTTATACTGTTCACGGACTTCGGCGAGAATCCGCTCAAGTTCGGTCCGTTTTTCATTCTGGGTTTTAAGTTCTTCATCGAGCGCGATAACCTTCTCTTCCAGATTCCGGATTTCGGTACTGGTGCGGTTTTTGTCCTCGATTTTTTGTTGTTTTCCGTTTCCGAGTGACTGGATGTCTTTTGTCAGGCGTTCGATCGATTGTTTGTCCTGCTCGACCCGATTTTTCAGGCCGTGCATGGCAAGTTCGACATTTTTCAGGTGTTCGGCCAGTCCTTCGCGCTCTTCCTCGAGTGCTCCAAGCCGGGCCTTGCCCTGAGCGATTTCCTGTTCCAGATCCTCGCGCGCCGATCCCAATTCGGAGATGACCCGATCGTGCTCTTCAAGCTGTGCTTCGAAACCGGCTATTTGCTCTCGAAGTTCCACCAGACCGGGTTGAAGCACGTTGATACGATCTTTGGTGTTTCGTATCTCGTTTTCGTAATGAGTGATGGTGGTTTCCTGTTCCTGTTTTCGTTGACGACCGGTATTGAGCTTGTCGTCCACTTCGACAAGTGCCCGCTTCGCTTCGTCACGATTGATAATACAGGTTTCTTTTACATGGACGGTCTTCTCGTATTCCTTTTGGTGCCGTTGTATGTCTTCGCCCAGAGTTTCAATCTGCTGTTTCCGCTGTAGAATACCTATATCTTCTTTTTTAGAAGACCCAACAACTACCGCGCCGTTGCTCAGAGCCATTGTTCCGTCTCGAGCAATCACAACCGTCCCGCGCCCGGCGGTTCCTTCGGCCGCAAGTACGTCTTCAAGCGTGTCCACGACAAATATATGACCAAGAAGATGCTCCACCAGGTGTTCGCATTCGGGTTTGGTGCGAACGAAATCACGTAAGCGTTTCATGCCGGCGGGTACGGGAATTTGCGAATCTCCGGCAGCACGATCGCAGCGTTCGACCGATATGACCTTGGCGGTGCCCACCTTGGATCCGATGAGGAATCTGACGGCACTTCGCATCTGATCGTCGGTCTCGAATACCACGGTCTGAATATCGGTACCAAGCGCCTTCTCGACCAGGGGAACCATGCTCTGGTCTTCGAGATCGATGAGGCCCGCGATAATCCCTTTACTACCCGGGAGGTTCTCTGTAAGAAGAGCCTTGACGCCGGTCTCGTAGCCTTCGAACGAGGCGTCCAGTCCTTCCAGGAAACGCAACTGCGCCTTGCAGGCGTCGATCTGGGCCTCGAGTCGCTTTTCGCGCTCCATGAACTCGTGGTATTTGGTGTCTTCGGTGTCAATGCGTGCCAGAAGTGAATCCCGTCCCTGCATGAGTTTTCCGTATGCGGCGTTTTCGGTCTCCAACTGTTGACGGCAAAGCTCCATGGATTCGCGGTATTCCTCGATCCGCGCTTCCAGACGCCTAATCTCCTTTTCATCCCGTTCGCTACGCTCGATAGCGTTGGTAAGGTTGGCCAGGCAGGTACTCCGGGATCGCTGGTGCTCACCGACTTCGTGGACCGAAGCCAACTGGCGTTGCGTGAGTTCGTCGAGTTCTTCCTTATGTGTATCCAGGCGCGCATCGAATTGCTCCAGCTCTCCCTTGGCGCCGTCCACCCGGATCACATGCTCCTGCAGCAGACTTTCCCGCTCGACCAGACTGTTTTCGATATTGGTGACCATCGTACGCTTTTCATCGACCTGGGAATCGTAGGTTTCGATTTCCTGACCAAACCGCGTTACGTTCTGACGGAAAATATCCAGGCTCTGCTTGCCGACCGAAATCTCACGGTCGAGCGCATGGATTTTTTCGCCGGCATTCGAGACATTCTGAGAAGCGATCGAAAGCTCGTTCTCTTTTTCCACTTTCTGGATTTCTTTTTGTTCGATGCCCGATTCATCGGTGCCCAGGCGAGAGCGGATTTCCGTCTCATTCGATTCGAGTTTCGAAAGCGTTTCCTGTCGCCCCGCCATGCGCTCTTCGATTGTTCGATACCGGCGATTCTCAAATCCGACTTCAAGATTCATCAGGTCGTCACGATATCTCTTGTACCGTTTGGCCTTTTCAACCTGCCGGGCCAGCATTTTGACATATCGATCCTTTTCCTGTGTTCGGTCGTTGATTCGAAGCAGGTCCTGGCGGGTGCGATCGAGTTTGCGTTGGCTTTCTTTGATCCGTTGCTTGTATTTCCCAATACCGGCGGCTTCTTCGAACAGAATACGGCGTTCCTCGGCTTTGTCGCTGAGGATTTTATTGATCATCCCGTTCTCGATTGTGGTATAGGCATTACTCCCGACACCGGTATCCAGGAACATATTCTGGATGTCTTTGAGACGGCAGGGGGCCTTATTGATTCGGTATTCACCTTCGCCGTTGCGGTAAACCCTGCGGGTGATCGCGACTTCGTTGTATTCCAGAGGCAAAATTCCACGGGTGTTCTCTATCGTGATGGTGACTTCGGCCAGGTTGAGCGGCTGACGATTCGTGGTGCCGGAAAAAATGACATCCTGCATGCTGGCGCTTCGGAGCATGGATGCTTTCTGCTCTCCGAATACCCAACGGATAGCATCGACAACATTACTTTTGCCGCATCCGTTGGGACCGATAACCGCGGTAAGTCCTTCCCCGAACCGGAGTTCGGTCTTGTCCGCGAACGACTTAAAACCGTACATGGAAAGTTTTCTAAGAACCATAAACGCTTCCGAGTCCCCTATATATTGTATGTAGTCTGTTTAAGGAAACCGCTTTGGGTTCCGTTAAACACCATCGGCTGAGCTTGAGTTGATTCCAAGATACTACATATGGGGTTAAGTGTCAAGGGGAACCGTATCATCGAAGGAAAAATTCCGCTATATCTTGGATTTTCGTACACAAGATACTGTATGTCGACGGAAAAAAAGGGGACTTCATACAATCCGTCGGGCTTCCGTGGATACAATGGGTAGTGGTGTAAGGAAGACATCGAAATCGGGGCATCCCGGCGCTAGCCCAAGTTTCGCGGCCAAGAACCGCCGTACCGCGCTGCACTGCGCTGCACTGAGCGGTGTCGAAGTGAGCGGTGTCGAAGTGAGCGGAGCGCCGTATTGCGTTGCACTGAGCGGTGTCGAAGTGAGCGAAGCCGAAATGCCGAGGCGATGTCCCGAGCGGTGTCGAGGGGTAGAGCAGTAAGCGTAAGATGATTGCGAATCTTGGGCTAGGATGCTTCTGAAGGCCGATTTCAGCGAAAATTCGCACGCTTGTGACCGGAGTTCGTCGTTTTTTAGGCCCGTAGGGCCGGCATGTTTGTAGAAAATGACCAACAAAATGCTCTGAGCCCCATTCGGGGCGACATATCGGTCCTACGAAAGCCGGGAAGCGGGGCCCGTTCAGATTCCCTTTATTACAAGAGGTTCCGACTAGCCCAAGTTTCGCAGCCGAGAACCGCCGTGCCGAGCGGAGTCGAGGTAGAGCAGTATGCGTAAGATGTTGTGCGAGATTGACTTAGAAAAAGCACAGGG
>CAYFVL010000046.1:0-26180 GCA_964346405.1 uncultured Fibrobacterota bacterium | reverse complement strand
GCTCACTTCGACACCGCTCAGTGCAGCGCGGCACGGCGGTTCTCGACTGCGAAACTTGGGTTAACTTCACTTTTTCTTTTGCTCTTGTCACCTCTCGTTTTTGAAAATTCACAAGAACATTTTACCCCGGACGTCAGCCTTTCCTCATTCGCCGCCCGACCGGTTTTTCCGGTTACGTTCAAGAAGATGCACCACCTCTTCATCGGTTGTCTGTTCGAATTCCTGATACCATGCGCCAACCGCGAAGAACATCGACGGTTTTTCCAGAACAACCAATTCATCCGTAATTGCCTCGATGTCTTCGCACACTTTCGGAGCCCCGACCGGTACCGCTGCGATTAGCAATTCAGGATTTTGCTTCCGAATCGCCATAATCGCAGCTTTCATTGTTGCACCAGTAGCAAGTCCGTCATCAACGAGAACCGCCACTCGTCCTTCAATTCCTTCCGCCGGTCGAGATCCTCGATACAATCTTTCTCTTCGATCAATTTCTTCCGATTCGATCCGCACCGTGGTCTCTATCTGTTCTTCGCTGATGCCGTGATACCGTACAACGTCCTGATTCAATACCTTGACTCCGCCTTGTGCAACAGCGCCCATGGCCAATTCGGGATGTTGTGGTGTTCCAAGCTTTCGCACAAGGTATACATCGAGTTCAGCTCCGAGTCGCTCCGCGATCTCGTAGGCAACAACTACTCCGCCTCTTGGAAGTCCGAGAACAAGCGCATCCCGGTCCCCAACGATATCGGCAACCCTGCTGCTCATTGCGCGCCCGGCGGCGCGGTTTTCAAAAACTCGTGATCCCATCACTACTCCTGCAAAATCGGCGGTATCGTAATCATCCCTAATTCTGTACGCCCGCCGATATGTCAAAACTGGAAAAAAGTGCACGAAACATATAAACGGCCGGTTCTTTCTCAATTACATGAGTGAGCACCGACGCATACGAATTATCGTTGCCTGTCCCATTTGGATAACTACCCCAGTTCGGCAACGTGAGCGGCTTCTCGTATCATCTGAGCCGCATACCCCCACTCGTTATCGTACCAGCTCATTACTTTGACGAGATTGCCGCCGACCACCTTTGTCATGGTTAGATCGACGATGGATGCTCTCGAATCACCAATAATATCGGAGGATACGATGTACTCATCCGATACTCCGAGGATTTCCCGGTAGCGATCGGATTCGCTTTCTTCACGAAAAACCGAATTGATCTCATCGACAGTCGTATCCTTTTTTGTCACATATACGATATCGGACAGAGACCCGGCCGGAACAGGACCGCGAATCGCAACTCCGTCAAATTTCCCCTCCAACTCCGTCAAAACTTTTGTGGTTGCTTTGGCAGCTCCGGTTGTGGTCGGAACGAAATTTACAGCCGCCGCTCGGCCGCGACGCATCTTTTTACTAGGTCCGTCCACTATCTCCTGACTAGATGTATATGCATGTGTTGTAGTCATAAGAGCCTTTTCGACCCCAAAACGTCGATCCATTATCTCCGTAACAGGTGTAATGCAGTTAGTTGTGCAACTGGCGGTGGAAAACATCGTGTCACCCTTTTCCGCATGATTCACGCCCGGAACGATAAACCTCATGCCGTCACCTTTTGCCGGAGCCGAAAGGATCGCCCGTTTTGCACCTGCCGTGATGTGTTTTTCCAAGCCATCCTTATTTGCGAAAATCCCCGTGCATTCCAATGCAATATCTATCTGGAAATCTTTCCAGGGCAGTTGGGTTGGATCTTTTTCATTAAGCAAGCGTATTCGATTGTCTCCGATAATCAAATCGTTACCATCCGAAGCGACTCGTCGAGGGTACTTTCCGTAAACGGAATCGAATCGAATGAGGTACGACAAATTCTCGGCAGGTAACAGGTCATTGACTGCAACGACCTCCAGTTCGGGATGTTCCAACACAATTTTCAATGCAGCACGTCCAATTCTGCCTAATCCGTTGATCGCAATACGAATCATTACAATCTCCTTTGCAGTGAGGATATACACCAGTCTTTCCTGATTACCGGTGACGTTTCCTCTTGATTCCGCAAGGACCATGCCCGGTGATATTCCTGGGAATCTCCTGTACCACTCCGTCCATTTCTTCGAATACCGCCTCCTCAGCCCGATTTCGACAATCGACTCGCGGCATTCATCCAAATTAGATTTTCCGAAAACGGAATTCCCCTTCCGCGGGTAATCTGGTATGACACTTGCGTAAAGTTGGGCCGGAAAAGAAAACCAGGAAAATGCAGGAGGTTTCATATGGTTGTAAGAAACGTTATGACACGGACGGTGGAGGGGATCCAAATCTCCGACACAATTCTTGATGCTACCAAAAAGATGGCTGCGCTCAACGTAGGTGTATTACCCGTATTCGACAGTTCTCGGCCGGCGGGAATAGTGACGGATCGTGACGTTACCGTGCGTGCCGTGGCCGAGGGACTGGATACCGCCACCGAACCGATAGGCCGTATCATGACCACCGATCTGATATCGATCAGCGAAGAGGCCCGCATCGAGGAAGCAGCCGATCTGATGATTCGCCGGCAAATACGCCGTTTATTGGTTCGCACCAAAGAAGATGATGTTTGCGGCATTCTTTCTCTCGGCGATATTGCCACAAAAGAACATAGAATCCTCTCCGGCCGAATCCTTCAGGACGTCTCACAGCCAACGGAGCCGGTACGATAGAAAAACTCTCGATTTCTTCTGCACCAATAACTAAGGAATTGCGGATATGAAAGTAAAAGATATAATGACCCAGCAACCGGAAGGTATACAATCATCTCAGACACTTCGGCAAGCCGCCGAAAAAATGAGGGATTTGAATGTTGGTTTTCTGCCCGTATATGACCGAGATACCGTGAGCGGAACAATAACCGATCGCGATATTGCGATTAGCGGAATCGCGACCGAACTCAATCCGGAGCACTCTTCCGTAGGTGAAATAATGAGTAAACAACTCTGGAAGTGTCGCGAGGACGACGATATCGAGACCGCGGCGCATACAATGGAAAATGCCCAGGTCAGAAGACTTCTTGTGACCAATGATAGCGGGGCTGTGACCGGAATCGTGAGCCTCGGTGATATCGCGACTAATTCCGAGCCGGACCTCGCCGGGGAGGCGATTCACGATATCTCGGAGCCGAGCATTCCAAAGCGATAGCAAACGTCCTTTTACCTTTTATTATATAGTGTTTAGTAAAGCGCTGTTACCGGTGCATACGGCGATCCGACAATATAGCACCCCGGCGTTTATCGGACGATACGCGAATTTAACCTGAACCAGGGAGCCTGTAATGAAACTGAGCAGTTCTGCTTTTGAACACGAAGGTATTATACCCGATCGTTTTACCTGTCAGGGTCAAAACATCAATCCGCCACTTGCTCTCGAGGAAATACCCGAAAACACACAGAGTCTTTGCGTATTGATGCATGATCCGGACGCCCCATCAGGCGATTTCGTACACTGGGTTGATTACGACATCGAGCCGTCCGAGGAAATCCCCGAAGGTACTTCCCTCGGATGCCAAGGGGTGAACAGTTTCGATAAGCCTGGTTACGGCGGGCCGTGTCCCTCCGACGGAGCGCACCGATATTATCTTGATGTATTCGCTCTTGATACCAAGCTGAATCTTCCGGAAGGGAAAAGCAGGAGTGAAGTCGAAAGCGCCATGAGCGGGCACATTCTGGACTCGGCGGAGATTATGGGCAAATACGAAATCAGACTGTGACAACGGGTGCGCTACAGTAGAAAAAGTCGTCATGTCCGTGGCAGGATAACAGCGCACCTCGAAATCAGCCCGGGTTCCTCGGAACACTGCAGTCATTGCAGTGTTCCGAGAGCAAGGTGTACCGTTCGGCGCCCCGGCCCGGTCACAATTTTCTCTGCTCTGTTCCGCACGATTTATTTCGATTCTAATCGCAATGAAATCCCGGCCTTGTTTCTATCGTCTCGGTGTATCCGAACGCCCGCCGTTCCGAACACACGATTTCCCCGCGAATCGTGCCGGGAAACAGAAGCCGCTGAATGCTTTGTATACAGGTATCGACCACGAATATCGTATACTTTCCGGAATGCCTCGACTTGACCGGTTTTGCCGCCATTTGAGAAAACCACCGGGCGGTTCACCCGGCTGTTCAGTTCCGACGCACCGTAGACATCGATTTCATAGACCGACGGAGACGTGATACCGGTGTCCGCTCCCGCCGTCGTACAATACAATCGGACATACCGGCCGGTTATGGAATCGGTGGCGTACCCCATAATCGAAGTTTTATTTTCACTTTCGGATCCGATAGTCAGGTAATCGGCAAAATTATCATCCTGAGAGATTTGGATTTCATACGCTCGTCCCGTTTCGGAAATTGTGAATCCACCGAAATTTACGACAACCCGGGCGATTTCAACCTGACTTCCCATGTCAAGCATTACCCATTTGGGAAATGCCTCGTTGTCGGCGTACCAGGCCGGTCTCGATTGCTCACCGTCGATAACGAGTTCTGGTCCATGCCCGTTCGCATGGCTTGACGCGAAAGCCGATACAGGCTCAAGTCGATTTCTTTGATACCCGGCCCCCTTGAGTGCGGTGAGTACGGATATGGCCGAGTCGACAATTGCATACTCTATGGATTCAGGTTTGCTGTAGATGTCGCCGGGCAGGCCGTCTTCCTTGGCATCGTAGGAAGGATGATACCCAAGCATGAACTTGTATTTCTTATCCACATACCCGTTGGTGAACCCGCAGACAAAGGTTTCCTGGAACGGGGAGTGGGCACGTATATTGGCCAATATCTCGTTGAACGGTTCTCCATGGACCCCCAGAAAGGCCATAGTGCCGATTTTCAAGCCCGAAATCCCGATTGGTTCCGCACGAAACACTCCCTCGAGAACCGGAGTAGCTTGTTTTATTTCAATATCACTGACCCAACGGTAAATCGAATCCGCAATTTGTCTCGCCTGAGACAACATACCGGCATAATTCTCGGGGTACGGATACATGCAGTCTCCGGCCCCCCCTTGTAAGAAAAGGGCCACGAACTCCGGGTTAATCCCGGCGAATAGTTCTTCGGTGTAGTCCATTGACCAACCTTCTCGGTCCTTTGTTATCTCAGCCCATTCCATTTCCGGACTATCACCCATGTTCAAAAACTCAAAGCCGGTCTGATGAGCCGGGTATCCGTACATGCAGGCCATTGGCACACCGGTAGCATCATCATCGATCCGCAATAGCGACACGAAGTTATCGAACGGCAGATTCCAGTCGGGATCCCAGTCGGGTCTTCTATTCGCACCGAAGATGCTATCTCCGCGTGCCCCGGAAAATCCGATTCGGACCGGTTTCATTCTTGCCACTGCGCTTTGCAGAGAATCGACAACACGCTGCAGATATTTGCCCGAAATAAAATCTTTTCCGTCGGGACCCTCGATCGGAGCACTGTGATTGTGCGTGGCCACCTGAAATACCAGGTCTTCAGTGGTGCCGACCGCTTCGGCAACGACAGCACCGATGTCGTCTGGAAGACCGCCGTTCAAGCCTCCGTCGGGTGGAATCAGCAGGAAATTCCAACTCCCGACGACCGCTTTCTTCTCACCGTTACCGAAAACGACAAACCGGACGTGATTGCTGTCTTTCACGTCATCGGGAGCACATCCCTCCGTTAATTCTGTCGGGTTATTGGTGACCTTCTTCCAGCACTCTTCCGGTGTGACATTGATTCTAACCGCGGCAGCCTGTAAACCGATTTCCGCCGCAATCATCGTAGCGGAAATCAGAACATATGGAAATATCCTTGCGGCAATTCCGCAAAGAATAACCGCGACTCCCTTACCGGCCTTCCGTTTCAATGATTTATCGTTTTTCGGCATCTTACATTTAACCTTTCCCATAGGAATGGAAATTCGGTACATGGTAGAAACATGTCTAAACCCAAGTTTCGCAACCAACCCACGGTATTTAGTGGGGGCTGAACAGGACCTTCCGGATGATAACGTTTCCTTCACGTGGCACAATACAGAGATGATAGACACCGTAGGCGAGATTTCTGAAAGACATCCGCCCCGCCGTCGGGTTCGAAATTCTGTCGACAACCGCTCCATTACAGGCCACCAAGGTAATGCGCTCAAGAGATTCCGAATGTACTCGGATCTGGAGACCGCCATTCTTTTTGTGTAAGGATACCGGCCGTTCAGGTTTGGAAAGCATTTTTGAGAACTTAACGGATGCCGAAGGATTTATTGCAAATGGCCCATCGGAGATATCTATCACAGGCCCATTATATTGTGAAATCCTGAGGGCGCACGTTGATGAGGCCAAAGCGGCGCCATCAATTTCGTTTGGAACCTCCCAGTCAAATTTTCCCCATTCTCCATCCTTGAGATGAATCGACCGATCCCGATTGAGAAGTTTCCAGCTAATCCCCATATCGGTACTTAGTTCAATAGTGACTACATTGAAAACCTCGGGGTCGAACGTTTGCCATTGAATGTGCAAAGTGTCACCAGGCACATAATGTTCTCCACCATTGGGCATGTGCAGGATACCGTCACCGGATTCGTTGTCCACCTCCGTGACAAAGGCTCTGTACGCTACCGGGCTTGGAGCATACCCTTCTTTGTAGCAACGCGCCCGCACGACGGAAGTACGATCGAGACTGAATGGTGCGTTATACCGGGTGGAATTGATGTCGGGGATCCCTCCGTCAATCGTATAATGAATATCGGCGCCTTCAATACTACTGGTCAGTGTAATCTCCCGCTGAGTTCCAAACACATATTCTTCCGGAAAAATCTCCGGCACTGGAAGCTCCTCATCAACTTTGGTAAACACCGCCGATACCGGTGAACTCAAATGGGAATCTCTACGCGAAACCGCTTTCACCAGAGTACTCGAAGTGATATAAAACGGGTCTGTATATATTTTGGAGGATGCGGTTGGTTCGGTGCCGTCCAACGTATAAACGATATCGATATCGGACTCGTCGACCTGTAATGTTATCAATAGAGAATCGGTAAATGTACCGTTCGAGGGCAAAATGGCGGGAGCGACCACGTAGTTCGACGCACTGTCCCCGAATGAGAATTTTAATTCATGGAGTTTGCTTCTGTTATCGGGATCAGGGAAAAGATAACGATAGTAGCGATAGGCTTTGGAACTTTCAATAGTAAATGTCTGTTCTTCATCGACATTTTGTGTCAGTGTATGTAGATCTTCATACCCCGTATTCCATGTAGCATTCGACCCCTGTATTCTCGCCCCGGCGGATGCTATGTACAGAAATACCGAATCCAAAACGCGGGGGGTTTCCAACCGGACACCTACAAATACTTCCACTGATGTACCTTCGGGTTCGCTAACAGCCTCGATATGCCCCTCGAGCGGAGAGTACCATGACCCGTTATTGCCGTCCATGGCCTTTACGAAGGACCGAATATCGTGAGGGGTTTGTTTATTCTTCGGGAAACTCCGCGTGACACTGCCGAAAGCAAGTCCCTCGTACGAATCGCTCTTTGTCATCATTAGTTTGCAGATATCACTATTCACCCGGCGACCATTATTTGCAGTGGTTGCAACGGCATATACCAACCGACTTTTGTTTATTGTCAAAGGATCGGTGTAGATATCCCATTCGGAAACCGGCAATGTGTCAATATCGAACGTGTATCGGATTTCGTGACCTGATTCACACCACAATTCCAAAGTCTTTGTTTCCTGAAATGAATAGGCGTACCAACCGTCGGTTGAAACTTCGGTGTTATCGACGGTAAAAACCGGATTTAAGGGTCTCTCCGCGGCCATTTCAACCCAAAGGCTGGTACTGTTGGTGTTCCGGGCAATCCGCAGCCACTTCCTCTCGCTGATATGATAGATATACGCAGTGTTCCTGTCATAGCACTGCCTTCCACATTTGGTGGTATCTCCCCACGTGGCGGTAATATAGTCAGGATGATTGGAGAACTCGGTATAGTCGGTCTCGCCGACGTTTTCCAGGTCCTTCAGGCGAGTAGGCCACCACAGATCGAAATAGATTCTATCATGGTAGGGCGCAAGATAAAGCATGTATGGTTTGCGACCGGGATAGGGGCTTGCGTTGCATAATCTCGAACCCTTCACAAGAAACCGATCGAAAGCATGTTCCGTCGCCTCCGGCCGTACGGCTGCAATCGCCCATCCCGGATACGCCGTGAACATAAATCGTCCGCCGCCCGAACGTCCCGCTCGAAGAGCATATCCCCGGATCAAGTGCTCGGCTTCTCCGCTTGGCTCGAGTGAGCCCTTGTTCAGTTTCTGAATATAGGTATCGCCCCCGATTCCAGAAGAGCCGTCACCTTCGGTGGATACATAAATAATGTACTCCTCACCCGTGGTCGGGTGTACCCACCAACGAGGTTCGTAACCGAACACTCCTAATCCGTTATCTTCTCCATTTTTTTGGGCTCGACGAACGACGATTTCATTCCCGGCCGCCGAGCGATACGCAATCCGGGTACCGTCCGGACTCAATACAGGCTCCTCGCCGTCCTGTACCCCTTTTTGAAAACCATGTCCGTTTGCGGTTTCAAGTTGTACAAACGTAAGCGGGTCTTTAGAGAAATCCATGAGATAAACTTCAAAACCCTTACTTTTGCCGGTATCCGGGATATTTATAAGCATTTTGGCATTGCGTTCGGAGAAAAAATCCCGGGCCTCTGAGTAGTTGGTAACTAACTCCGGCTGAAGGGCTACAGCGGTTGCAACAAAAAAGAACAGAAAGAAACCAATTTGGGTACATAGTCTCATTGCAAAAATCCGTTATACAGTTAAAGGTGTATTTTAGCCCGACTTCGACAATCGACTCACGGTCCAGCCGTCCGGGACGTAAGCCGGCGCGCGATTCATTGTAGAAAAATGCTCAAGATACCTCAGCGGATACCCCTGCGCTTTTCGTAAGGCAATCTCGCACAACATCTTACGCAGAATGCTCTACCCCTCGGCATTTCGGCTTCGCTCAATACGGCGCTCCGCTCGGGACACCGCCCCTCGGCATTTCGACATTTCGACATTTCGACTTCGCTCAATGCAGCGCTTCGCTCAATACAACGCTCCGCTCGGGGCATCGCCTCGGCATTTCGGCTCCGCTCACTTCGACACCGCTCAGTGCAACGCAATACATCGCTCCGCTCACTTCGACACCGCTCAGTGCAGCGCAGTGCAGCGCGGTACGGCGGTTCTCGACTGCGAAACTTGGATTAAGGCACGACAAGCGTTGAAGAAACGCTCGCCTGAACCTGTTTCGTCCCCCTAGCCCCGACACTACCGGTGAAGACCCGATCCGAAAGAGAATATAGCCCCGCGGGGCACAGGCAACTTCCGGGAAAAAACCACCGTCACTCATTTGGGAACAACAGCACGAGACGAGACGCACTTCGAGGAGCCCCGTTGATAGATTTATCGCGTGGTCCACTCATTTTCGTGAAAATGTCAAATTTTTTGTTTCGGTCGGGGATGTGACTTTGTTCTTATTCCGGATACATTTAACCCGGGTTTCGCAACCAACTCACGGCATTCCGCGTAAGCTGTTGCACGATCTTACGCATAATGATCTTCCCCCTCGATGTTTCGACTACGCTCACTTTCCCGATTTATGATCGGGACTCAGTGCAGCCCAACATGTCGCTCCGCTCGGTACGGCGTCTCTCGACTGTCGAAGTCGGGATAACGAACCGAAAAAGGAAATATGGTTGACGAAGTAATCAAGCGTTTGCGGGTTCTTATAGATTTGAACCGAGACGACAGGCTCCCCCCACTGTCCGTCTTGTCGGAACTTCTAGACGTCCCCCAGCGTGCGCTGTTAAAAGCGGCGCGAAAGATGCGGGACATGGGAGAACTTGATTTCGGTACGGGTAAAGGCATACGCATTACCCGGGACAGCCGGGAAAACCCCGGAAGTACAATTTCCCTGCCCTCGGCGGACCGCCTCCACAAAATTATAAGAAACGGGATTTCCAGCGGGAAGTACACGGTTGGCGAACGACTGCCCAAACGGGACCATTTTGTACTGGATTATGCGGTATCTTCGCACACGGTTACCAAAGCACTGAAAAAGCTTGCCGCCGATGATCTCATTTATCGAAAAGGGAAATCCTGGATTGTAGGACGTCCCGTCAAAACCAGGATCAAATCTCCCAGAGATCTTCCGGTAATAGTCACTATTCAGAACAATTCCAATACCTGGCAAAGCTTCAGAAATGAAAGAACGGGAAGCTTTGTCGATAGATTTGCCGGGGAAGCCAATCGATTCGGTTTTCGTCTTCAGCCATTCTTTGTCACCGGCACCAATCCGGCCAACCTCCAACCCTATGGAAACATAAACGCCCTTAATGAATTCATCGGCAATCTTGACCACTTGTATTTCGGATCCATTATTATAGGGGATCCCGAGAAATACATAAACTTTCGAGGATTGGTCTATTCCTTGACATTGCTCAAGAGACCGGTTGCATGGTTCGACAAGGTACATCGCACCCCAATACCTTCAGATATATCCCCTTACTATTATCACTTCCATTTCTCCGAAAGTCGCCTTGCCACAGCCGCTATCAAGCACCTGGCAGATCACGGCCACACCAAAGTCTGCTATGTAGACATTGCTGAAGCCGAATGGTCCTTCAGAAGAGTGAAGCTTCTTCAAGAATTCGCGAATGAATTCGGGATTGAATTGATCAATTTCATGGATGTCTATGCCCGTTACAAGTCGAAAGATCCCGATGAATTTCTCTCCGAGTTTCAGTCGAGACTACCCCACACAGACGACCGTTTCCGCAAGGCCGCCACGTTTGTTGCGTCCGAATACGGGCACACCGTCGACCCAAATGCCGCTTTCCACTCTTCTGCTCAGACGGATATAGCACGTTTTTTCCAGGATGAGCCCCCGATGGACATTTCAGAATACGGTAAACTTCGAGGTGCGCGAGAGCTTCTTGTCACGTTGTACGACGATCGTAGTACCGCCATAATTTTTCCGCGCGACCGGGCCGCCCGAGGGTACTTCCACACCCTGGATCATATGTCACTTCGAATTCCGAACGATATTTCGGTTCTTTCCTTCGATAATCAATACGATTCGACCACATTCCCGGCAAACAGTGTCGATATCGGCGCCGAACTTCTGGGCTACCAGGCCTTCCACGCGCTTTCCGGAATTACACCGGTCACAAGGAATTGCCGAGACGGAAGTATTTCCGCCGTCCCAAAAGTCGTAGACCGTGGGTCTGTTTCATATATAGATTAACTCTATCACAGCGACCGCAAAAGATTTGCGGTTTGTTCCACAATGATATTCTCCGCCTCCGGCGCGGGAGTGTAGATACCATATACCCGCGGCGCCAACGTATTCTCATAAGCCTTTTTTCTCAGACTAACCTGCATTGTCGGGATGTAGCACAGTACCCCATTTGCCAGTGTGACGGAATAGGTCAAATTATGGGGTGAAATCTCTTTGATCTGTCGACCTATTTCCGAGAACAATTCACAAGGCATTGCCGTCATGACGAAATCCCCAAGCTTGATGACCTGTATTTCCATTTGCATGGAACTCTCGACCAGGCCCGATCTCACAATCCGCAAAACGTCCTTCGCCCAGTCCAGGTCTATGCAGGCCCTCATAAGCGCGGGATAGGTCGTTTCCCGCTCTCCCCGAAGGTGTTCCAACCGCTTCTGGTATTCATCCACTGCTTGTGATATTTCTTCCAGCGGGGGAAGGGGATCGACCGGCAAAGCAACGGTTTTCGAATATGCACCGAATTGTGGATTATCCTCGGAGCATTCCGTTGATTCGGCAATCTCAACAACTTTTTCTCCAAGGATGGTGCCATACATCTCAGCATACCTGAGGTGATGAAAATTCGCTGGATTTATGTCACCGGCGGCTCCAAGGGTGAAAAGACTCGCTTTCGCCCCCAGTTTTTCTTCAACGACTCTGTTTGCATATCCGGGATAATCGGCAGAAATCAGATTACGGTCGTTATGTGCCGCAACAGGATGACAGCTAAAATTATGCAATATGGCAATTGGTTCACCCTGAAGGTCATCGACACGAAGAACTCCTGTTTCGTGATTCCTGTATCCATTTGCTTTATCCACACGGTTGTCCGCAATGCTGGCGACCTCCCCGTTCCCCCATCCTAAACGAGCCGCCTGAAGACTTTTATCGGCCGTTGTTGCCGCCGCGACTATTTTTTTGACAACCCAACGTACATACTCTTTGTCGATTAATCCCCAACGGCGAAGTGTCATCGTGGCCGGCCCGGAATGCGTGTGAGAACACGCAATGAGAATTGAACTTCGTGTCGCCCCGGTCATTTCCATAATAGCAATACGGATTTCATCTGCCACGAGCGTATCCAGACCAAGCAGGTCGGCGGTTACGATCACCACTTTTGTATCCCTGCTCTTTAGTATCAATACCTTCGCGGACAGTGGATCATTGATTCCCTTGCTCGGACCGAAAGCATATCCGGCAAGCTCGAGTCCTACTGGTGGTGTAATATCTATACATGCAATCCCCGCTTCCATTCTACTCTCCTGACTCTCTGGTTATTATCCGAATCGTTTCCACGGAGTACGGACGCACCGACACATTGACTTCATGTGCCTGAACCGTCAACTCTGATTCGATTTCTTCATCGGGAAAAGCCCGATGTGCCGTATGTATCGAGATAGTCGGTAGATGAATTGTCGTATCCGTTTTCTTTCCTTCCGTCTCGAGAAGCCTGACAATCAAATCATCCCCACGGTCTGCCTTTTTTATGTTCAATACCAGAACATTTGGAGAATCCACTCGGCAGAAACTGTAAGTGCCCGGCAAAACTCCTCTTGAGTTTCCCTTCATTACAACCACAATCGGCGGATTCCCGGTTTGCCAACCACTTCGATATCCCGTGGTCGATCTCCAGTCTCCTTTATAGGTAGTAAGGGAATAGCGGAAAAGAGTGTCGCTTACTTGCGTATTTCTGAAGTTTGTGCGCGAATTGTTATTCATCAAATAGGAATAGATATACCCATTCTCATAGTCGGGCGAATTCCGAAAAGCATGTACATAGCCTGGAGGAGTAACGCCGTGGTGCGCGCCGGATACATATCCCGGGTTTATGCCGCCGAATTCAATCATCGGGGCGTCGATGCTGGAGAATTGTATCCCCCACCCTTTGGCGGCAATATCCACCCAATGCTGAACGGCATAATAATCGGTATTCGAGCCGGGGATCTGATCGATTACCGGGCGAACGGCTCCACTATTGCTTTCAAATGTAAAATCCGGATTCGTTACCGCAAAGGGGAACCCGATGTACTGCTCGAGGTGAGGAGTGGAATCCCGTAAAACCCGCAGGCGGAAATCGATTTTCCGCAAATCCCGATACAGAATGATTTCCGCCTCGAGAACAGGGCATCCTCGTATCGACCCGGATATACGAAGCGAGCCCTGCACGCACCCGCAGCTACCGGGCCGAACCTCGATTTCGGTATTGTGGTACTCAGTACCTGTAGCGGCCGAACGGCCGAATGCGCTGAAAAATCCGTGAGGTGCGGCAGGGTCCACCAGCTCTCGATCAAGAATTGAATCCCATATACTGGTAATTGCACCGGTATCCTCATCAACCAGAACCTTGTAAAACTCGTTTTCGAGGACATTTCGCCCCTGACTCACTTTTTCTCCTTCCTTCTTCGACGCATCGGGCACGAATTGGTAGGTTTTATATCCTAACGACGGAAGGTTCTTTGCCGCAAAGAGCAGATCGTACAAGTGTCTTTCGTCACGTTGTCCAAGCGCATATCTGTCCGCGGCGTACTCCACTGGAGCGTTCGGGGAATCAAGACTCACGATTTGATATTCTACAGCCTTTCCGGTATCCATATCTACAAGAGCGTAATCTCCCTGGAGCAGTTCGGGTGGCAGCCGGAATTCTCTGCGTCCGTGGAGGCCGCCGGCACTCCGGCGAGTGAGATTCCCTGAGATCGAGGGGGTAAGCAAGGTTCCCGTTCCACAAGGCACCGGGGCGATAAAGGAAATATCAACTATATCGCTACGTTCAAAAGAAAGAGGATTCAGAGCGACCACATGTGGATGTTCGGAATCCAGTTTAATCTGGTCGGCAATGCGGTTTGCGCTTTTCACGAGCAGATCGTGAGTCAATGCCGACGCCCGGTATGCAAAAGTTCCCTTCTCCGCCCAGGCGCCATCATGGGCCGGTCCAAAAGGCATTTGCATCCCGAAGCAATGCATGTCATAATACATGGCGTTTGTGTAGGCTTCCTCAACCTGTTCTCGGGGATAAGCCACATTATCCTTTCCATCGGCCAATGATGAAAACTTTTCAGCACTGAGCAACCGATCATGCGTTACTCTATTGATCCCGGTTTCACGCGCTGCGCTCAGGGCGCCGATTGTATAATCGGTATTAGGGAGTTCTCCCCGATGCTCCGAAAGCGTGTCGCGAAAAGGCTCGATCTTGCCAAGGAATTCCGCATTTGTCGACAATGACAGTTTTGGGTATGCCCACTTCAGATTCCAGGCCTTCACGCTCTCACAGATTTCCGGCATTGGTGGTGCATTGTCGTAGTTTCCTCCCCGAATGGTGTATCGCACGAAGTCATACGGATACTTGCTGCGCTCAAGAACATCCAACTGCTCTCCCAGATCGATCTGTCCTTGCTCGAGATCCCATAGATACAACTCCCCTGTTCCATGTAAATCATACCAGAAGATCAGCTCATTTGCATTTGGCGCTTTCCAACGGAATCCCCCGGGTCCGTCAAATGTAATCACCCGATTTTCATCCCAGATCGGAGAGGGCTCTCCGGCCGGTTCGATTAGTCGGGAATTCAGTTGTTTCGCGTTGAAATACCATCGCGGAATCCCCGCAAAAAGAATATCGATACCCGCATCCACCAGTATCGAAGACAATGCCCAGCTCACTCCGGGAATATCATTGTGCATTGCTGTCTTGACCGGAATCCCGTAATCCCGTTTCAATCGCATTGCGGGATACAGCAATCTCACTAATTCTTCATGACCGCAAAGTTCGGTAACCATATTGCCAAAAAGCGCGGTTACCTCAATGCGGCCTTCGTGAATGCGTTTGATGAATTCACGTCGAGACGAATCCGTGCAATTCGCGAGGTAGTTCTGTAGAGTACACGACTGTTCTACTGTATAAGTGAACCTTGCTTCATCGGGATATCGATCGGTATCGGCGCAATATCCCAGTATCGATTCATAGAATTTTTCGTAATTGCCAAGCACAGTATGTGGTAAATCCGTATATCCGATATCATGATGCGCATAATGTATCAACTGGACTTCCCAGAGTCTGCTTTTCGGAATCTCCACTTCATGTTTGATTTCTTCGCCCGTTGATTCATCACCTACTATAAACTCAACAATACAGGTCGCGTCCCGCCTTGAAGCATATACCTCATATACCCCCTCCCCTTCCCGGCACACAAGTCCCCCGGTACGCACGGCGCCGTACCGAGATCGTGTTTCCACGAACAGCTTTTCTATATGTCCCGTACACCGCAGTCTCAGACGAATCAATTGATGCAAATCTCCATCCACCTCGCGATGGAAAGGAGTTCCCGTCACTTCTTTCACTTCCACATTCATGGACATTGTCTTATGCCTTTCATCGCATTCGGCCGCATGGCGGATACGGCGCCATTCTTCAACTCTCTATTGAGTATTTCCGATTTGAACTGAGCACTTCTGAGCAGGAAAAGGCAGGTCCGCGGAGGCGGACCTGCGGGCATAATGGAATCATTCCGTAAAAACCGACGGCTCATCCTACCTTCCAGCGCCATAGTGTGACGGTACAAACGCCGCCGTTTTTGTTTGAATTGACGATTTCGTAATCGCCGAAACCGGCCGGTATGAGGCTTGTCTGGAAAAAGTCGATGTTTGTTTCTTTTTCCGGATCCGAAATGGACCGTATTGTCACATTTTCCCCAACCGTCAATGTTACCGCATGGATGAACCTGCCCCCGGTAGTATACTCCCCACGATTACGGAAATGTATTCTTTCGATCTGAAAGGGCATCGGGCCATACGTAGAAAAACGGTCAATCCAGTATTCCTTCGTCCATTTGATCACCCTGGCCCGGGCTCTGAGGTTTTTTTGAACCCATTCTTCGCGACAGTATCTATTGTTATCAAAGTTGTGCTCCAGGTGCATTTTCATCGGTTTGCCGTTCATTTTCTTTTCCACATCGTTCCAGGTAGGCCTGCGGAAGTCATAGGAAAAAAACGAATACTCCGCACCTGCTACGCTGGGACACGTATCCATCTCCAGAACCATCTGGTTTCCACCGTGACAGTGCGTGGTTCCCGGAGGAATGAGAAAGAGGTCCCCGACGTTGGTTTCCCAATTGGCAATAAAATCCTTCCAGTCCTCAATAGGCTTACCGGTCCGTTCGGATTCCCGGCATTTTTCCTCCCAGACTTCGAGATCCGCGTCTTCTTTGAATCCCATCCAGGTATTGGCCCCCTGATACGCCTCAACTATATAGTATGTCTCATATCTTCCCAGAGGTTCATTGAAATGGCGCTTAACGTAAGAGGTATCGGGATGATTGTGAACAGGCATGCTGGTTCGTTCAGCCGGTTTGGGTTTCGGAAAATACCCGTCGTCCAGCCAAATCTCCAAAGGTATAAGCCCCGGGTACTGTTCCGCAATATGGGGACCGACAAAGGAATCCGCATACCGAAGGAGATTGGTGGTTGGCATGTTGATCACCTTGTCGTCACCAACCGATATCAGAATACTGAGATCAGCCCCCGCCAAACGATTCCAGGCATTACATTCAAGCCCGGGAATGTCCCAGAAATCACGATATCGGTATGCACCCCAGGGACCGGGTGAATAGGTCTTGATTTGCTTAATGGGGTACTTAACGGTTTCCTTGATTATTGCATCATATGCATTCCGTGGCATCAGCTTTATCTGATCCGCTTCAATCCCCTCCAAATAGTGGGTCATCTTCGGCAGGACTGTTTCTTTGTGCCGTTGAAGCAGATAAAAATCACAGTAATAGTATTCTTTCCAGAAGTAGCTCTGAGATGGTTCTTTTGCACCAAAAGGAATCAATTCGTGGCACCACATCTTCCACAGCATGGGATCGGCGGTTTTATCGAAATACAGTATATCATCATACAGATCAATCAGTTGCGGGCACGCAGCTCCCGGCCCGACGACTACGATTGCCGTATCTCTTTGATTTGCCGAAATCAGTTCCTTTTTCAATTCGGCTATCCGCTTTTCATCAAGCAAGTCTTCCAGTTTCCCCTGTGTATTCACCTTCCCGAACCCCGGATCATCGGTGATGAATTCCTTTTTGTATTTTGCAATTGTATCCTCGTCCGAAAACCCGCTTTGATTTATATCCCGGACTTCGATTTGTATACTCGAGGGAAGGCATTCGAAAACGGCGTCGAGTATTTGGTGGTAATCCACTCCGTACCATCCGTCAAACGCGATGCGAAAGGTTCCCTTACGGCCTTGTACTCCTTCCACAAAAATCTCAACCAAACGATCGAGAACCGCACGTCTTTCACAAAGAACCGTTTTCTGAATCTCTTCAGGAATAACGATACGATTCTCGGCATTCGACCTGTTTTCGTAAATTGGCATGACATCACCCTTTCATATGTAAAAAGATATCGTTTACTGAGTTTCCCACAAACCCGGCGCATTGTTCATCTGAACTTCGTGAAAAAAGCCGTCCATGATGCCGCAATGACGTAACCTCATTTGATGTTTCTTTCGAGTGATAGCTGGAAATCCGTCGTTTCTAACCCGCACATTATGGTAGCTACGTTCTGTTTTCGCAATATGGGGCTGACCGCTCGTCGGAGCGCTCATGGATCGAGCAGTGCATATACGGATCGTTCGACGATAGACGCCGCGAACTGTACCGTATGCCGGACAGATCCGCGGAAACATAACCCGGTTCGTTTTTCGCCGGGGAACCAGGTCGGCAAAACACCGGATCAAAGGTGAATACTCTGGAACCGCACAGAGGAAATATAATCGGGCCTCTAAACACTTGCCACCGTTTTCACGGTGCTCAAACCATCGATATCGAAGGGCGTTTGATTCCAGACTTTCAACCAAAGAGTCGAAATATAAGTCATATACGGGGTTCATACCGTCCCAAGCGACCTTCCATGCCTCACCACACGTGACACATTTCGGAACAATAGCACCGTTACTTAATGTATCGCCGGACATGAAGGCCATATATTAAGCAACTGTAAAACTCATCTGAATCCACGAGTTGGACGCGGGTTCAGAAGGAATAAAAAGCACGGGCGTCGCATAACCGGGGCCTGTTTTTAATCTGTACCGAAAACCTTAGAAGAATCCGAAATACTGCGTATTTCCCATGAGGAGGGTTAAGATGCGAAGAAAACAACTGCGATCAGGTATGCTGACGGCAGCCTTGACATTAATAATGGGCGGCACAATCTCGGCCGAAATGATCGAAGTGGACACGATGTTCAAGAGCCCAAGCTTTATGACTTTGCCACTCGGAACGGAAACACCGGGCTGGGTCTGGAGCAAGGGATCGCCATACGTAGACGGTTACTATACGAGCGAAAGCCGGGACAGCTTCTACCTCGAGGGCAACGGGCACAGCATCTACCAGTGCTGGGACGAAGCTGGATTTGCATTCGTGGACACCACCCCCCTTACCGGAGATTTTCAATTGACGGCACGTTTTGCGGACCTGCCTGAGCAAGGCCCGGGTTCTGTCGGCCTTACCCTGAAAGCGAGTCTCCAGGCTCACACCCCGGTGCTCGATCTTCGCTGGGATTACTTCTACCCGGAAAGGCAAAACAACCCGAACGGATTGCGCTGGTTCAACCGGATTACCGAGAGTAGCAGAATAGGTTTTTGCGACGCCTGTGAAGCCGGCTTGTGTCAGGGAACGGACTGTCACCCCTCCTGTGTTTCACAACCGGACGACGAAACGTGCTGGCAGGGATGTCTCAATATGGGTTTTGAGAATTTTGCCGATCCCGAAGGTGGGTTCACCGACAGGAACGGAATCTGGGTACGTGTTCGACGGGAAGGAGTCAAATTCTATCTTTACGCAACATACGACACAACCGAATGGAAAGAAATTCAGCCGATAACGAATACTGGAACACCCCTTGGTTACTTCAGAGTTCCCGAGTTGGACAGCGCAACAAACCTGGTTTTCGCCGGTTTCACGGTTGTCGGTGTCGAGCAGGGCGGGCATATCCAGACGGCAACTTTCGACAACATCAGTCTTGAAGTATACTCCTACAAAAACCTGGAAGTCTCCGTTACGAAGCGGACCGGCCATGCTTTGACCGGTCCAAAGCTTGTCGGTTCAACCGTTAAAATTCCCGCCGGGTCGGAAATCCTGAAGGCCGAATACTTTGGTGCGCAGGGCAGAAAACTTGGGCAGCTCGTACGTGAAGGAGACAACTATGTTATTCCGGATTCCAGGAGTCTTTCCGCCGGCATTTATCTGATCAGGGTGCAACTGCGTGACCGAACAGTCGCTTTTCCTTACATGAAAAACTGATCCGATCGAAAAGAGGAGAGGGACGGCACGTGCATCGCCGTCCCTTGTCTCCTCACCAGGCCGATGAGCCGGCAAGTCAGGCTTCGGCAATGCTCAGCTACCGGAGATCCAGGTTCAAGCAGAGCATTCTCTCTTACCACGCCACGCACCTCTTCTCCCTAACGAAGGCTTTTCCAATCTATTTTGGTATTGGTCGGCGCCAAACACAAAAGAAGAACGAGAAGTATAGCATTAGAGCGACTGGGCTCTTTTTTATTTTCAGGCAGGATTTGGCCGGCCGAAAGCGTGAGTAATGCAGAGGGTGATTGGAATTCTTCGGGGATACCCGACAGGGCTTCAAGGCATGGAAATTCATTTCAATCAAAAGATTATCACAGGAGTTGCGTGGTGAAATCGCGATTACGAACCATTCGTATCGGTTCGCAAGTACTTTTCTTCCTTGCGTTCGTCTTTTCTCTTTTCTTTCTCAACAAAAATCCCACCGCGCTCAAGGTTCAGAGCGAATGGTTTTTGTGGTTAAATCCTCTGGTAGGAATCATGACCCAGATAGCTTCGAGAAGCATCATTCTGCCGGTCTTGATTGCGGGCGGTATAGTTGCGGCCGCAACCCTTTTTCTGGGGCGATTTTTCTGTGGGGGCATTTGTCCTCTGGGTGCAATGATCGACTTCTCCGATCGCTTTCTTTTTAAACGTATCAAGCTAAAAAACGGGAGTCCTCCCCGTGGACTGCAAAACCTGAAATACGTACTCCTTCTCGCGGTGGGAACTGTTGCGATATTTGGGGCTACCTGGTTTGTATTCGCCGATCCGATTTCACTTACGACACGTTTCTTCTCTATTGTGGTACATCCCCTCGTAAGGGTGGTCTCCTCCGATGCCGTAGAGGCCGGATGGCCGCTCGTTCGAGCGCTTGAACTGCAGCATAGCAACTTCGTAGTCAGTGCGATTCCGCTATTTTACGGTGCCGCGGGGGTTATTCTCGTCTTTGCCTTGGCAATCCTTGGGGGTCTTCTCGATCGAAGGTTCTGGTGCCAGTATGTGTGCCCAAGCGGAGCATTGTTCGGGATTCTGAGCCGGACGCCTCTACATATTTTCAACAGGCGCGTAAATGCCGATACATGCAACAATTGCAAAAAGTGCGCGGTTAAAACTTGTCCTACTCACGCGATAGACAGCAATGATATTGCGGTAACCCACACCGATGAGTGTATCCTTTGCGGTAATTGTTCGGCGGATCCTCGACAGTGCACTTCGTTCGCATTCGGCCGGCCTGAGAAAAACCGCAACAAGGCCATGGAGATTGAAAGGCGTCACGTACTCGGCGGTGTTCTCGGCGGTCTTGCCGTGGTCCCGCTACTTCGAGTCGATGCGCTGGGAAAGCATGACAGGTCGGGAAAATTTCTGCGTCCCCCCGGGGCCGTGCCCGAGGACAGTTTCATTGCACGTTGTATCCGATGCGGTCAGTGCATAAATGCGTGTCCGACCAATGCTCTGCAGCCTGCTACGTTTTCCGATGGATTCACTCGGTTACATACCCCACGATTGACTCCCCGAATTGGGGGCTGCGAGGAAAAATGTCGACTCTGTGGTCACGTTTGCCCCACGGGAGCAATTCGCCCGCTGCCCTATGAGCAGAAACGGTTCGTGAAAATCGGCACCGCCGTCCTGAACCGAAGAAGGTGTCTGGCATGGGAGCAAAACAAGGAATGCCTGGTATGCGACGAAATATGTCCGTACAATGCCATTACACCCATGCTGATTGAGACGACTACCGGACCGTTCAAAGTGCCGGTAATCGATGAGGATCTGTGCCTTGGTTGCGGAATGTGTGAACAGCACTGCCCGATTACCGATGAAGCGGCAATTACCGTTTCTCGATTCGGAGAGAACCGACTCGAAACGGGTGCGTATGTCACCAGCGCTCAACGAAACGATATCCTGAAGAAGAGACGTCAAACCGACAGTCATGCAATGTCCAATACGGCTACGGGCAACATTGCCGGCGACAATTCCGGAGAATCGGCAGGGGACGGTTTGCCTCCCGGATTCACGGCGGAGAGCGACGACAATGCACTTCCTCCGGGATTTGTTACGGATTGAAATAGTACGCGGGTTGTGGGGTTTTTTGTTGTATATTTAGTTTATGTCCGAAAACTGTCATAAATTCCTTGTGTGTCGACTCAGCTCAGCACGAACGGACTATTTGGCCGTTTCCGGACAGGCGCCATTTAGATACAGTAGCCGACAGCTTTATTTTTTGTCCTGCCTGCAGTATCTTATGCCGCAATATAATAGCAGTATTCTTCCGCATAATGCAGCTCGGGTATGCGGATGATGATTTGACCAGGAGGCGATTTCGCTCCTTTTTTCCGCCCCGCACATCCGTCTTCGGCTCCGCGGGATGCAAGGGCGTAGGGAATGCCGAGCATAGTTTTTCAAGGATGAGCTTTTCCCACGGCAAGGGTTTCCGAAAACGGTGAATGAAAAAACAGGCTGTCGATATCCGAGAGCCGGGAGATGGAGGCAAAAGCATGGGTAACGCAAGACGCGATTTCATAAAAATGTCGGCGGCCGGTTTGGCGACAACCGGAATAGGAGCCCATGTCCGAGCGGCTGAGTCGACGGCGGGTAAGAGCGAAGTCATTACGGGAAAAGGGACCGCGGACAAGATCATTCCCAAAATCTTTGATCGACTCGGTGGAATCAAGGAGTTCGTGAAGCCGGGATCACGAGTCCTCATCAAACCAAACATGAGCTTTGCCAATCCCCCCGAGCTTGCCACGGGAACAACCCCCGAAGCCCTCAGATCCGTGGTGAAGCTCTGTCTGGACGCCGGCGCCCGACGCGTTGTCGTGTGTGACAATACTCTGCGTGATCCCGAACTTTGCAAAGAGAAGACCGGCCTTGCCAAAGCAATAGAGGAATTCAAGGGTGTGGCCATTTTCGTGCCTAAGCAAGACGGGATGTTTATTGAAAAAACAAACGATAAGGCCAAAGCCCTGACCAGAACCAATATCGTGCGAGAATTTGAGCGAACGGATTGCTTTATAAATCTTCCGTGCGCAAAGTCCCATTCGGCAACCGGAATTTCCCTGGGCATAAAAGGGTTGATGGGCCTGATACAGGATCGTAACGAGTTGCACAGCAAAATGGATCTCCATATGGGAATTGCGGAACTTCTCTACTATATGAGACCGACCGTTACGATTGTCGACGCCACCAGAGCACTTCTTGACAACGGTCCGGCCGGCCCCGGAAAAGTCGCCGAGCTTAACACGTTTGTGGGTGGGACGGACCCGGTCGCCGTGGACAGCCATACCGCTACAATTGCCGACTGGTATGGAAGAAAATTCGAAGGCGTCAATGTGAAATACATCAAGAATGCAATGGAACTGGGATTCGGCAATGCCGAATCCTCCAAAATCACGGAAGTGGCCGTATAATCGACGATTTTCCGTTGTTCGGGAGTGTATGTATTCGGGTCCAGACCCGGAACAGAAACCATATATAGTGCCAGTCCGAAAACCCCTCGTTCATCGAGCGGAGTCGAGATGAACTCCCCGTTTCGGGCCGAAAACGGGCACCTCGACTCCGCTCGGTGTCCGTTTTCGAGGGTTTTCGGGCAGACACTATATAGAAAAATCTCGCAAAATAATGTCCAGGCCGCATTATATTGTATTGCGGCATAGTATTATGTACACAGAACAAATCCATTACTAAAAAAAGTGGATTTGTCGGCTATAGTATCTAAACGGATCGAACCAATAGCGTATGGTATCTCACGGAAGCCCATACCCGCCACCGGGAGTACTCATAACCCTTTGTAAGAATGGAGAAATCTGCATGAAGACCGGGTTCCAACGATTCCACTACCTCCACACATCGCTGCTCTTGCTTGCCCTTGCCCTGACTATGCTTCCCGGCTGCAACGGAGATGTATCCAGTCCCGAATCAGCCGTACCGAAAACGGAGGAGTGTGTGGAGGGCGATCAAATGGTGTGTGCATGCACGGATCCCGACGACGGTGTCAACTACAAGGTAATCTCGCCCAACGGTGGTGAAGTGTGGACGGTGGGATCAGTGGTTACCATCCATTTCTGTTCCGAATACACTGACACGAGTGAAGTTTCGAATTGCGAAATAGATATATCTCCGGATAATGGACTGAACTGGTACTCCCTGAGAAACAGGGGAAATTGGGTTTCATCCGGGGGTGCGCCACATATATACAACTGGACCGTCGTCGAGAGTTTTCTGGCACAGGGTGATGATGGGCTCATGAGAGTCGAACTCGCGGACAGACCTCTGATGCTCAGAATCCGCACATACTATGGTGATAAATCCGTCGATTTCGACACGAATGATCAGCCGTTCACAATCCAGGGTACGAGCGCTTAGGTCAGGCGTTGAGCTGGATTCTTCGGACGACGACCCCGGGATTCGATTGGGGGAAGGTATCGAGCTTGAGTTTCTACACCAGTTCTTCGACAATTATTCGGGTATCCAGATGAGAGGAGAATGATTCATGAAAAGTGCGGTCTTTACCTTTGCCGCTATTGCCCTGATGGGATTCAATTCCGTCGGAATGTCATCCGACGATTTCAAGTTTCTCAGCGGTAATCCTACAATACTCATAGTATTTCACAGTTCCGTCAACCCAGCCAAGTCTCTGATTGAGCGAATCGATTCCTGTTTCGGGCACAATCACAACCTGGTTGTAGTTGACCCGGGTCGATATGGAATGTATGCGGGGGCGGACTATTTCGAGAACGAACTTGTTCCTTTTGATTGGCTCGAAAGCTTCAGTGCGGACGCAATGCGGCAAAGAACGATTGACGGCACGTACACGATTCAAACTTCAAATTCCTCACTGGATCTGGAGAATGCCGAAGTCGCCATAATGGCATTCATGAACCCCATCCAGAACACTTTCATTGCCGACACGAACGACCAGGCAGCCGTAAAGAAGATGGCCGATGAAATACAGTTCGTCTGTGACGAAATGGTTCGTCGAGGCGCCGACAAGGTTATCTGGAGCACCTATCACTACAACTACGAGCACCGGCGATTTGCGGAGCATGAACCGGCGGTAGTCGCCGAATTCAATAGTAGAGATCATGGCCATATAGGAATAGACTTGGTCACCCCGACCAATGAACGCAACATCGAGGTCCACGCGACATCGGGCGATCGTCAGCATAATACCCCCTACGGCTTCAGTCTTATGGCGCACGAATGGTTCAAGGCCATTTGTGAGCACGACGGTCTGGAAGTTCCCGAATGGAGTACTCAGAAAATCGCCCGGGACAAAGCGATTACCAAAGCCGATCACGATGCACTTCGTCTTATCGCTCCGAAAAGCGGGCGGTATGCGGTCGGGGACACCATTACGGTTGAGTGGGAGGTCGATTGCGGACAACCAATGGACGGGCTCTGGGCCTCCGGCGAGCTGGATAAGGTAACATTTGCTCTCGGACTTCGCGGATATGATCCTAACGGCTCGATGAGCAAGAACTGGATGGAGTTTACCAATCTTTTCCCCCTTGAATCCTCCTGTAAAGGAAGTCGGAGTACTCCTGCGGTCTGTTGCCCGGACGCCGCGGCGGGAGAATTTTCCTTTGTAGTGCAGGACGACTTCTTCAAAAAATATTCGGGTCCGGAAGCGGCAATTCCCGTATACATAATGGTCGCGAGTCCGGGAATATGGAGAGAAGTATACAGCGAATCGACGGTTGACTGGGACAATCCGGAGAATATGGTACTGATATATCCAAACCAGGTGGATGAAACATTACCTGTTTATCCCAACATTACAACCGCGCAGAGACATAGTTCGCCGCATCGGGCGCCAAATGCCACAATCGACTCCCAGCCGATCCGGAACGGCAGTGTTTATACCCTTCAAGGAAGACGGGTGCCGAATAGCGAAATTGCTTCAAAAGGGAAATTGCGAATTCCCGGTGTAGTCGTAATTTCCGGCGATAAAGACAGAAAACGAACCGTTCGACTGCACGTCACCTCCGATTGATTACTCAGTAACGGCTGCCGCCAACGCGTGCGGCAGCTTTTTCCTTGGGAGCCGGATAAATTCCCCCTCTTGAGTTACCAGCGTACGCCTCCTTCTTCTGAGAATTCTGCCTTACTGCGTTCCGCCCCTTCAGGGCTGAGGTTGCGTTTTGCCGGGATTTTACCCAGGCCTTCAGCCTGGGCTGGTATGTCAGAACCCTTCAGGCCCTTTTCGAAAGCGCTATCCCCAGCCCTGATGGGGCGAGACATATTTGTTTTTGAACGACGATTCGCGGCGAATCCAGCACGAGCACAACCGTCCATCCGGGCAGGTGTTTCCCCTCTTCAGCCCTGAAGGGGCGCCACATACCAGCCCGGGCTGAAGGCCCGGGTAGGACGATGCCACGCAATCTCCAGCCCTGAAGGGGCGAGACATATTTGTTTTTGAACACCGAATCGCGGCGAATCCAGCACGAGCCACGCGCAAACCAATTTATTTTGCGCCCCTTCAGGGCTGATTTTGCGTTTTGCCGGGATTTTACCCAGGCCTTCAGCCTGGGCTGGTATGTCAGAGCCCTTC
>CAYFVL010000045.1:0-26935 GCA_964346405.1 uncultured Fibrobacterota bacterium | reverse complement strand
GTTTTTTAGTGGATTTGACCTGCGTACAGTATCTTATGCCGCAATACAAAGGATAATCTTCTTCCGTTAAAAGCGGCTCAGGGACTATGGCCCAAACAAGCAACGAAGAAAGCCGGCCTAACTAACGACCGTCGGATCTCGTATTAACCCAGGTTTCGCAATCAACTCACGGCATTCCGCGTAAGCCGTTACACGATCTTACCTTATTCCGCCGGGCGGGTGCCCATTCAATTCAAAAACATAGCTTTCTTCTGAATGCTGCCGGTTGACAGGCTGAAATGAACGATCGCCATTCCGCCGGAACGTCCCCTGGTCTCGATCGCGACCGACCGTTGCCCGGGTTGGATTTGCTGGTGGGCGATCCTTCTTCCAAACAAATCCATAATGGTAACGGAGCGACACGTCCGCGGCACGGAAACGTGAACCACACCACGCGCCGCGCGTACCGATGCGGTTCGTATCCTGGATGAAGCAGTCGGCACGGACGAGACCGCGGTATGTGGACAGGTGTCGCACGGTATTTCATATCCCATCGGATTGGTCGAGTCCACATCGGCCAGGTAGTGTGGCCATACAACCTCGCCGGCACGCTGCCTTTGGGCCAGGTCGGGAGGATACACACCAAGTTCAGGACTCAGACAATCCAGCCACAGTGTGATTCGTTTCATTTCATCCTCATTCAAACTGACGCGCTCTTTATGAGTGGAAGTCAGTATGCGGTAGAGTCTGGATACTCGCGCTCCAAACATACCGGGAACGGTTCGAGAGCCACCGATCCAGGCCTTGCAATGAACACCATCGGCGTTATTGTAGAAGAATGCGTAATCCATAAGGCTCTGAAAGCTGAAATCGGGTCCTTTCCCTTTCTCGTTATGACAGGGAAGACACTTTTGATCGAACACGGGTTCTTTTACCAGACGATAATAGCTGAACGGGACCGCTCCGTCGTCAACCTCCGTTCTGATGCGGGAGGCATCCCTCTTGAGTGCTTTTGGAGACGCGGGCGCCGGGGTTGCGCTCCATTTGTCTTCATGACAGCCGGTGCAGGAAAGGTGCTCTCCCGGATGCACGTAAGTTGCGCTTCGCATTGACTGAATGGCCAACCCGTCTTCGTCAAGTAGCTGGAAATAGAGCAACCTGCCCACCGGCGCCTCAAAGTAGGCACTACCGTCATCCTCAACCGGAACTACTCCCAAAGGCATCCTCGTCGCCTGCTGTGACTGTCCTCCATCCGGGAGCAAGTATCCCACCAGTGGATTGTCCATCGAGCCATACCATCGTGGCAGGTAATGGATTATTCGAAGCCACTTCACGGTTCGCTCCTCCGGTAAGGGAAGATCGCTTATGCGACAGTCGGAGACGCTGATCCTGGCGGTTTCCCGGCCGGCAACGCGACTGTCACCCATGTTGGTTTTTGCCGGGATAATTGGTGGCGTCTTCCTGGGACGTACCGGCGTCGGATCTACCAACCGGAATGCTTTCGATGATTGTAATGCCGACAAAGTATCGGTATTTGGAACCTCGGATCGGTGGATGATGGCTTCCCTGTTTCCGAAACGGTCAAGTACGGAAACATTGTCCAGATAGCTGCACAGGTAAAAATCCTCGTTCAGCGGCCATGCCGTTCCATACGGAATGTTAAGTGGGCATTCCTTGACCATGCGCTCCGGAAACCCGGACTCAATGGTGATTCTCCGCGCCTGAGACATCATATCGTCGTCCTCGATCCGCGTGTCGATAAGGATTAGAGCGCCGAACGAAAACCCATGGTGGGGCCCCACGGTTGCCACATACCGCCCCGAGAGGTCCGGAACAGCTCTAATATTGAACTCGGTATACGGATGCAACAGACGCCCGTCAACACATCCGGGAACCCGATCGCCCGGCTTGAGCGAAGAGTTTGTGTCTACCGTGGTGTACGGAAGCGGGTAATTCCCGTGCGGAGCCCGTGGGTCGGTGCCGTCGGGATTGCACACCCAGAGATTACAGGTGATTTCATCATTTCGATCGACATAGTCCCAACGCGAGTACACAATTTTGCCGTCATTGTCGACGGAGGGATGAAATTCGTGTGTTTCAAAATAGCTTAACGGGATAACATCACTGCCGTCGCCGGCCATAGAGTACAGAACATGGCTGGGCATCGGCCCACCGTTACATCGTACCCCACCGGCGATTCGGCGGTTCGACGTGAATGCTATTCTTCCGCCGGGAAGAACACACGGGTGATGGTCGTCCTGTGATGCATCGCTAAGCTGCACAAGGTCGGTTCCATCAATATTCATTTTGTAGATTTGGAAGAAATGCTCGGGATCCGGCCATTTCTCCTGTTCTCGCCAGTCTTTGGGGTAGTTCACACGCTTACGGTCTTTCCAGGCATGTGAAAAATAGAGTACCTTGCCGTCAAAGGAAAGCTCGGGTCCCAAAAAGCTTCCGCCTTCCAGAGTTTGACCTTCAAGCCGGCCCTCGGCAACCTCTACTCCTTCGAAAATATCTCGCAACGTGAATTCATCCGTTTTCCAGTTCGTGAGCAAATAGATCCCGCCGCCGTTTAAAGCATTATCGGAGCGATACTCCATCTGCATATGATCAGTGGTGCTGTTTCGTCCATTTGCGGCATAGGCATTGAATAGCAGGGTGTCAAAGTCCAAAAGGGGATTGGAGAACACGATTTGTCGACGCAACGCACACGCCTCAAGATAAAGTTCGTCCCGATTTCCGGACTCGGCCCGATTCTCCAACTCCCGCAAAGCCGCTGAGAACTCCGGCCCCTTCGAGTACTCCTGCATCTCGGTCAGTCGCTCGAGAAGGGCATTTGTACGTCGAAGTACTACACTAAGCGGGTCGGAGTCTTCGGGATGAATAAGCACGTGGCTGTCGAGAGCCTGCTCAACGGCTTTTTCGCGCCAGTCGGGGGTCTTTCCTTCCTTGTATTCGCATCGATCCGATCGGAAAATTCCTGCCAGTTCCTTGCTGAGAATATCCTTCTGGAAAAGCCAATCATCGAGCACTGTTTCTCGAGGAGCCGATCCGACCTCTCCGAAAAACAATGCCGTAACGGCCGATACGGCGGTAATTCCCTGTTTTAGTGACATATGCATCGTACTCCTCACCAAAGTGTAATCCCCAGTCGCGTTCTCCCGCCCGGCGGGTAGCGAAACCATTCCCAAACGAATCCAATCGAATGACAAGGTATTCCTCTTTCAACTCTTGATTCTTAATGTAGGGAATTCTCCTGGAAAATTCAGAAGGATGCTTTGTAGATTTTGCCGCATTTGTGTCACAAATGAACCATTCGAACGGAACTATCGCACCTGTTTCTCTTCGGCGAACTTTCGAGGGGACATACCGGTGATCTGGGCGAACTGACGAGAGAAATAGGTTTGAGATGTATACCCAAGTTTATACGCAATTTCCTTTAAACTGAATCGCCTTGAAACTATCAGGCTCTTTGAGAGTTCAATCTTCTGCTCCAGTACATACTGAAGGGGGGAACGATTGAAATGATCACGGAACAATCGCAGCAAAGAGGAACGCGACACACCGATTTCCTTGCATATTCGGTTCACGGTAAGGTGCTGATCCTGGTTCTGTTCAATACACTGCAGCGCGAGCAGCAGAGATTCCGGCAGATGTCCCCTTTCACCGATCCCCGCCAACAAAACAAGCAGACTGTATGCCGCCGCACTCAGATGTTCGTCCGAGTACTCAATTTGGGCATTCCCGAGCAGCACCATATCCTTAATGGTGTCTGAAACGAGATGCCCGCGAGGGATTTTCATGTAGTCCAGGTCTGACAAACCTAGCTGGGCGGTTATCCCACGTACCGATGGACCTTCGAACCGCACAAACATCTGCTGGAATCCATCCCGGTCAAACGAACGTAGCCCGACCTGTGCACCGATTTGCTCCAACGCAATATCACCCTGACTCAGGATATGTTCAGAGCCCCGGATGCTCCATACAGCCATACCTCGAGTGATCAAAATGGCGGTAAAATATTTGGAACTATTGTGATGCATGCAAAAGGTGCCGTCACATGTGGACTCTCCAGCCATGACCACGCTCACGGGGAATCGAGAACGACTCTTTTGTGCCAAAACCCATCCGGTGAGAGTCTCCCCGGCATGCGCGGATTTGTCCACCGATACAAAGAACGCCATGAGCAGAACCTCCATTTCCCGATGTGATGTATTGCAAAATAAACATTGGTCGAAAAAGAAGGCCGGTGAAGGCGTCACGGCCTTTTCTGAGTTACCGGAAAAGCGGCCCCGGCAGGCGTGCCGTTTCTCTCAGGTCGGCCAATTCGTTCAGTGGCGAAATTCTCGGATATTTTCAGCCAAAATCACAAATAACCTTTATTCCAGCTATGGATAGCAGAATTGCCTCCTCCTAAAGCAGGAATCACATTGTACCTTTAGCAATAAAAGTGATAAATTTTCTTTTGAAAGAAGAACGGGTTTATCCATTTTATATGAAAGGGGACAGGAGCATGAGCATGCCTGCCGCTTTTTTTTCGGCCCCAGGCCGTTTGCGCCTTCCAAAACCAGTCTGTTGCTGGGTTTTCATTCTATTGATTTCCGGTAGCATTTCGCTTCCCAAAGCAGCGATTTTGGATGAGGCTCGCCAATGCTGGGAAAACGAATATGCATTTTTAAACGGAAATGTGCCTTCCCGTATCGATCCATCGAATGCGGAAAAAGAGTATGCTGCAAATGTAAATGCGTTGCTGCTATCCAGCGATCGCGATCCGCTCGATGTGGTTCTTCGCCGAACCAATACTCTTCTTGACGCCCTTGGCGCTTTGTCTGGATCTCCGGTATTGGAATCGCCGGCGGCACGGCTTGACGAACTCGAGCAGCGGGAAAAAGATCTTGGCTATCAGGGCGGCAATGCAGATAATGCATCGGCTCGTAAAGAGCTGTTTTTAAAAGTCTGCGAACTTCGACGAGAAATTGCGCTTTGCAATCCGCTTCTCGATTTCGATGAGATGATCTTTTCGTATGAACCTAATCGCATATGTAATGTTCAAAGTCTGAATTCTTCAGTTGGTACATCGAAGCATTTTAAACGTAGCGATGGCAATGCGGATATTCAAATCTTGTCCGGTTACAAAAAGGAACCCTCGGTACGCAGCATTCTCCCCTCGACCGTGCCCGCGGGATCCTTTGCCGGCCGTCGGTGGACAACCGGCACATTCAACGGAATGGCGCTCTCATACGACGGCAAAAGCATTGCGTTTGCATGGGGAGGCTTGCGCAATGAGCGCTCGAATGAAAAAGAAGAAACCGAGGATAATATCAATCTGTATCGTATGGATATCGACGGCGGTAATTTCGTGCAGCTTACCGATCTGAGCGGCAATGAATGTCAGCCCTGTTGGATTCCCGGCGGAAGAATCGCATTTGTAGCCGAGTTGAAAAACTCATTCGTGCGCTGCCACAGTGGCCGCTCGCTGCAAGAAGTCTGCGGCACTCTGGCGTCGATGAACGCCACGGGCGGCGATATCATTCCCCTCTCCTGGCACGAAACATCCGAAGCATATCCATCGGTGGATAATCAGGGAATGCTTGTTTATATCCGATGGGATTATGTCGATCGCGGCTGGCACTCGGCGCAGCATATATGGCACTGTTTTCCCGACGGGCGGGATCCTCGTGCCTATCACGGAAATTATCCATTGCCCTATTACAAAGGACAGAAATATCCCGATTATGATCTTTTTGGTCGAGATGAAGCGTTCGGATGGCGAGCATGGTCGGAATATTTTCCCCGGGCAATTCCGGGGGAATCCAAAAAGCTGGTCGCAACGGCCGCTACGCACCATGAGGCGCCTGGAGGACCGGTTATTCTTGTCGATATCGGCACTCCCGATGACGGGATGATGTCGCAGGTAAAGCGGGTCAATGCCGAAGCATATCCGCCTGTGGATGGAGTCAGCAGTAAAGAAACTCATCGAGGTTTTTATTTAAGCCCCTGGCCTTTGAACAACGAGTTTTTCATTGTTTCGGATCCCGCATATGGACCAGTCAGCGACAGTTCACCAAAATCGGGCATCTACCTTATCGATATTTATGGAAACCGCATACTGTTGTATGCCGATCCCGTCCCGGGTGACTATCTTGTGCCCTGGTATGCTACGCCACTGCGTGCGGTCGATGAGCCGCCGCAACTACCGCCCGATACATATCAGGGCGCGCGAAGCGGGCTGCCTGAACACAAGCGTGCGGTTATGAGTGTCATCAATGTCTATGAAAGCGATTTCGACTGGCCCGAGGGAACGAAAATCAAAAATCTCCGGCTGGTACAGGTATTCTCCAAGCCCTGGATAGGCGAAAAGTACTCTACGCGTAAATTTCAACCGTATATCGCCTATGGTGGAGAATTGGGTGATTTTGCGCGCGGTGTTCTTGGGACGGTACCGGTCGAGGATGATGGGAGTGCATATTTTGAAGCGCCGGTGGAGAAAGAATTCTACATCCAGGCACTCAATGAAAAAGGGATGGCGGTACAATCGATGCGCTCAGGCACCTACGTACATCCCGGGGAACATCTCTCATGCCTTGGTTGTCACGAAGACAAATGGAACGCGGCATCGATACCCACGGCACCCACCGCACTGAAGCGGCCGCCAAGCACAATCACGCCGGGTCCCGAGGGTTCCATGCCGCTGACATATGGTCGATTGGTCCGCCCGGTGTTTCTGAAAGCGTGTAAGCCGTGCCATGTAAAGGAAGGTAAAGGACCACAATTTGGCGATGAACTGGTTCATCATGATGAAAAGAAACCTTATTCCTTTTTTCCGCCCAGAGATGAAAAGCGTACGCAGGGAGTCCCGATCGGCTATGCCGAACTCGAAGATTACATTTTTTACTATAATGATTGCTGTCACCAGGATCAGGGCCAGGGAACACGTTCCGAAGCCAACGCATTGGGCGCGCAGGCGTCAAAACTGCTCAAACATCTTGACACATCTCACTACAATGTACAGTTAACCGACGACGAATACAATCGCGTTATTACCTGGCTCGATAATCAGGCACCGCTTCTGGGAAGCTACAGCCTCGACGAAGCCGATATTCGCAAACAGTATAATGGAGAGTTGGTGTTGCCTGAATTCGAATTCGATGCGGCCAATCCGACCGGTATCGAAAAGAATGCGGATCCGGTTACGATCGACCCCCGACACCCGTTGGTAAGCAATAATACCGGCAACCGTCTGTCAATCTATTTGACACCGTCAACAATACGGGTGGGCACCGATGGGGCTTCGCTGACAAAGGTAGAAATAATTTCGGTTAGCGGCGCCCGAATCGTATCTCGAACCATACACACCAGTCAACGCAGCCTGCGGCTGCCGCGTAAGAGTCTTGCGTCCGGCTTGTATTTTATCAAGGCTAATCTGGCCGATGGGGTGGTGGTTTCCAACACAGTTGCGATTATCAGATAGCTTTCGCGGCGCAGGCTGCTGTGCGATAGTGTACCGAGTAGTGCTATCGCATTCATTGATCAGGATTGATGGGACAAATAAATGCCTGCTTAAATTTCCCGCACCGCCGCAGTGCCACCAAACCTTCAGTTTTAGCAGGAATGCCTTGAAGCGCTTTTCTGCTACTTTCCCGTGCATAAATCGAATCGTTTCTCTGAAGCCTGGAGCCGAAACGCGGCAGAAATGCATTCCAGGCGCTATTGCATGAGAGGATACGGCATTATTGAAAACGATACTATGGTCCCCCGGGCTCATCGAGCATAGCGCCTGAATTGTAGTTGTTTTCCGACGCTCTTGTACTGGATTCTTGTCGAAGCAAAAAAAACTGCAATTCCGCTGAATATCGGGGGAAATCCGCTATTTTCGGCGATATGCGCGCCACGGATGTTCTCGAGCTGAAAAATGGTGCACTTGCGGGAGAAATGCGGTATTTTTGATTATACCGCGGCAAAGGGCGGCGATTGGCGTTAATTAAAGAATTGAAGCGTAATCATGAAAGAGAAAATAAAGCGCACAGACAAATCTCATTCGTCGGTGATAGTGCCGTGCAAGCGGTATCGTTTTCATGAATCCGATAAGCCGTTTTATATCGGCTACCGTGAATATCAACGCCGTCGCCTTCGCTGCGCCAAAATGCATGGTGGCCTTGAAATAGGGCTGCAGGCTCGCGGACCGGGGATGTTCTATTTTGAAGACCGGTTCTATCCTATCGCAGAGGGGCAACTGTATATTGTCGATCCTATGACGCCCCACGGACATGAAACGGTTGGCGACGAACTATGCGGTGTTTTAGTGACGCATCTTCCCACGGAATCCATTGTTCATTTTTCGCCGGAAAATGGCGATTTGCAGCCGCTTGAGCTTTTTCTTTACGCACGCCGTGGGGTCCCGCTTATCATGAATGCAAACGCCGCCATTCGAAATGCTCTTTTGAAAGCGCACCGGCTGTATAATTTGTCCGAATCCGCGGGAAAGCTCCTTGCCTGGGCGGAAATCGTACGTGTTATCGCCCTTTCATTACAGAAACTGCCGCATAGCGCCGGATATGCAAAAGAGCAACGCAATAGACTAATGCCAATCGCGGAAGCGCTCAATCTGCTTATCCGCAATCCCCAAAAGCAGTGGACCATAGCTGAACTGGCCTACGCCTCGAACCTGAGCGAGTCGCGGTTTTCTCACCTGTTCAGCAGCATCATGCAATGCTCGCCCCTGCAGTACCGCAACAGATTGAGAATCGATCGCGCCGTCGAGCTGCTCCTCAGTTCCGGCGAATCGGTTGAACGCATAGCCGATCTGGTGGGCTTTAAAGACGCTTCCGCTTTCCGGTCCGCATTTAAAAAGCTTATCGGCAAAACACCTTCACAAATAAAGCGCGCATGACTTGCGGCTATGCCGGCAACTATGCGACCAGCACATCTGGGGGCGTCTCCGCGGCCAGACTTCGGCCAGATCGGCTCGGGGTTCCCGTGCACACTGTCGATAATTCGTACTAAACGCTGATTGGTCGCGTTGCAAATATAGGCGGCGAATTTCGGGCCGCCGGCCCAGGCGCGTTGGTTTTGGCCCCAGCCTCCCCACAGGTCATGCTCATCATTGACAAGCAAAACATCGTCCATTTCCGGGTACGTTTCTCCGATGTTTTTGACAATTGCGTCCTCCCATGTGGTTTGGCAGGTCGCTGGCTCCTTTATGTGAACCGAAACAAAATCCAGCCGCATTCCTTTTTAGCCCGAAAAAAAATGTCCGTTTCTTTGCACTGCTGGACAAAAAAAATCGGCTCCCCGGCCGGTAGCCTGGAACGCCGAAACGCAATTGGGGGTCGGCCGGCCAAAGCCTCTCCGAGCAGGCGTCATAATATTTCTTGCCATACGGCTCTTATGAATATTCGCGGCTCTCGTTGCGCGTCTCGATAAGCCATGATCGCACTTCGTCCTGACCATAGCGCTCGATGAAGCGCACGGCCATGGCTTTGATAAAGTCCCGGTAGGAATAATCATAAAATGGCTCTGTTTCGGTAACAGGCGTCGCATTATCCTTGCCGGGTGGCGGTCGTGGTGATTCCTCTATCCAAAGTTTGCAATGGCGCAAGATTTTCTCAATTACCGGCTCTTCTTCAATAGACGAAACGATCTTCATATTACCACCACGACTCGGACACTTCAGAGGATCGACTTCAAATACAGCCTTGATCGATGCAGCCCATGTCATCCTGCATTTTCGCCGGTATGGCGTATCCGGTTCACCATTGTTTGGCATAGGTGCCGGTTTTAACTTTTTTTCACGCGCCCGCGAAGGGCGCGACCCGGGGATACGGCAACGCGTGTTTCAACGCCCAGTTTCAATCCACGCGCCCGTGAAGGGCGCGACCTTCGGCACCAGTAAGTACGGTCCGAACCAGTGGTGTTTCAATCCACGCGCCCGCGAAGGGCGCGACGAAAAAAGCGTTAAACAAATGCAGCCGAAACATGTTTCAATCCACGCGCCCGCGAAGGGCGCGACTGCTTTTCTCTGCTTTGCTGTAATTTTCATTTTGTTTCAATCCACGCGCCCGCGAAGGGCGCGACTCCCAGAAGATATTCTAATTGGTATCTCCTCTTCGTGTTTCAATCCACGCGCCCGCGAAGGGCGCGACATAATACCATATCACGGAATAGTCAATAGTTATGTGTTTCAATCCACGCGCCCGCGAAGGGCGCGACTCGATGTGTGTCGATCAAAAAGTTGCGATGCGATGTTTCAATCCACGCGCCCGCGAAGGGCGCGACTCACCCCTGGTATGATCCAGATCGGTATACTCGATGTTTCAATCCACGCGCCCGCGAAGGGCGCGACTCCCGGTTCGTCAAAAAACTGTAAATACTCTTTGCTGTTTCAATCCACGCGCCCGCGAAGGGCGCGACGCCGTAAAGCTTTGCGCAACATGACTGCGCCAAAAGGTTTCAATCCACGCGCCCGCGAAGGGCGCGACTGACGATAACCAAAAGGAGAAAACAATGATTGAAGTTTCAATCCACGCGCCCGCGAAGGGCGCGACTCAGGCCGTACTAGACGGAAAGATTGAAGGCTTGTTTCAATCCACGCGCCCGCGAAGGGCGCGACCTGCCGGGTTCGGAATATATATAGTAACATTGGGGAGTTTCAATCCACGCGCCCGCGAAGGGCGCGACATTCATCATTATCATCAGACAATAACTCATCTCTGAGTTTCAATCCACGCGCCCGCGAAGGGCGCGACCATATAATCATATTATAATCGGTTGTGGTAGGCCGTTTCAATCCACGCGCCCGCGAAGGGCGCGACCATTATCCGCAATCGATAGTTCCTTATCCCCCCTCGTTTCAATCCACGCGCCCGCGAAGGGCGCGACTTCCTGGACCCGTATAATTGTTGTAGATTTCGTGTTTCAATCCACGCGCCCGCGAAGGGCGCGACCGTCTATATCATCTGTATATGTCAACCGGAAAATGTTTCAATCCACGCGCCCGCGAAGGGCGCGACCATCGAGGTATGCCACGTTGATATCGGCGACAAGTTTCAATCCACGCGCCCACGAAGGGCGCGACCATATATATGTTCCAATCGATACATCATTTCTTGACAGTTTCAATCCACGCGCCCGCGAAGGGCGCGACGGGCTTATATCTACGATTCGGGCGCGGCCGATGGGTTTCAATCCACGCGCCCGCGAAGGGCGCGACTTTCCGTTTCAATGCAGTATTCCATTGTATCCAGTTTCAATCCACGCGCCCGCGAAGGGCGCGACCTGGGATAAAGCGCTGGATATCCTGGAAATTCTGGTTGTTTCAATCCACGCGCCCGCGAAGGGCGCGACGCCGGGTACGCAGCGTGGATTCAATCGGTGACTGGTGTTTCAATCCACGCGCCCGCGAAGGGCGCGACTCCATGGACGTAAAATCCGTAAAAAGGGGACCGTGTTTCAATCCACGCGCCCGCGAAGGGCGCGACTATCCTGAAGCTCGATACCTTGACAAAAGATTACGTTTCAATCCACGCGCCCGCGAAGGGCGCGACGATTGCGCTCTTTTTGATTGATGCGGCCATTTCCCGTTTCAATCCACGCGCCCGCGAAGGGCGCGACGACTTGCAACGGTGCGCAACATATAATTACCACATGTTTCAATCCACGCGCCCGCGAAGGGCGCGACGGTCAGGCGATTCCACCCAACGCCGAGTACCGGTTTCAATCCACGCGCCCGCGAAGGGCGCGACCAACGGCCGATGTGCCGAGCAATATAATCGTGTTTCAATCCACGCGCCCGCGAAGGGCGCGACGAAAAGGCGCGGATGATGACCGTTGGCTCTGGCCGGTTTCAATCCACGCGCCCGCGAAGGGCGCGACCAGAGCCGGTGCAGATGCTTTATCCGGCTCCACAGTTTCAATCCACGCGCCCGCGAAGGGCGCGACTGTTTTATATCTGGTTCCGTCCCGATTTTATTTGTTTCAATCCACGCGCCCGCGAAGGGCGCGACTTGTCGGGTTCGGAATATATATACAATTGTAGAGTTTCAATCCACGCGCCCGCGAAGGGCGCGACAATGTTTATTTTTATCATAGTTTGTCCTTAAATTAGTTTCAATCCACGCGCCCGCGAAGGGCGCGACGCGTTCCGGCATTGTACAAATTTACGTCAAAATGTCGAGTTTCAATCCACGCGCCCGCGAAGGGCGCGACTGTATCCGGATGTCGAAGCCGTTGGAAAAGCCGGTGTTTCAATCCACGCGCCCGCGAAGGGCGCGACCTCTTCCATGCCGAGATCAAGGGCGGAATCGTTGTTTCAATCCACGCGCCCGCGAAGGGCGCGACTCTCTAGTCCTGCTCCATTTGTCTGTGCAGTGCTTCCGTTTCAATCCACGCGCCCGCGAAGGGCGCGACAGTATAAAACAATAAGGCGCAAGACGTTTTTGAAGTTTCAATCCACGCGCCCGCGAAGGGCGCGACCATAGCAATATAAGTTATTGTTTTTTCATGTGCTTACTGCCCCGTTCCGCGAACTTCCTCTGTTGCACGATAAACAGGGGGCTTGATTCCTGAAATTTTCAAAGAGCACCTGCGATATCAATGACTTACAATCACCGCGAGCATCCCGGGGCGAGCTTGTTCGCTTGGGGTTCGCGGAAACTTCTATATGATGAGTGGCCCCTCAGGATCGTACGCCGGTTTTGCTCCGACATGTTCCACCCGATTTCTCCAGTTTTTTCCCAGAAAATAGTACCGCAGACTATCCTCCTTGCGGTCGATTTCTCCTTCCAGCTTGTCCTTGAGCACAACCCAGATTGCGGGGTCGACCAGACACTCAAAAACGGAATTCTGGACGCGCTGCCCGTAATCCTCACAGGTTTTCGCGACTTTTCTCAGCCGACGACGACCTTCCGCGGTAGTTACATTCACATCATAGGTGACCAGTACGAGCATAAGCTATTTCCAGAAAAAAGCGGGGTATTCAGCTAGATTCCCCCTCAGGTATCGCGCAAGGAGTCTCGCCTGTATGAATGGAATCAGTCCAACGGTGATTTTTTCCTTGAGAAATGGATGAAGCAATTCATCCTGTTTACGTTTCTGGTACTCAGTGAGCAACGTTCTGCGTGCTTTTTCCGTCATTTCCACCGCGCCATTTTCCTGTTTCACAAAGCCGGTCGAGAGAACCTGCTTCCGGTTTATGAGTGTCAGAACCAAACGATCAGCGAGAACAGGACGAAGTTCCTCCATCAGATCCAGCGCTAACGAGGGTCTCCCCGGTCTGTCGGCGTGGAGAAATCCCATCTGAGGATCGAGACCCACCGACTCACATGCAGCCGTAACATCATGGGCCAATATCGAGTATGCAAAGGAAAGCATGGCATTCATCGGATCAAGAGGTGGTCTTCGCGATCTGCCTTTGAACCTGAACGCACTGTCCTCGATCACAACAAGCTTGTTGAATGCACGGAAATAGGCCCGCGCCCCGTCGGCCTCGAGCGCTCTCGTTGCTTTGAGATCATTGGTCCGCATTGTGAGGGCGAGCAGGCGACGTAATCGCCGAACGGACCATGTCACCCATGGAATATCCATCTTTGATCCATGATCTCTTATCGCACGCTGAAGAGTGGTTCTGCAATTGGCCAGTTTCGCCTTTACCACGCATGCCGCCACCCCGCATGCCAATTGCTCCGTAGCCGTAATCCGGTGTTGTGCTCTTCGCAAAAGCACATTTCCGCTTTGCTCCCCCTGAACTCTGGCCAGAAAACGCCCGTTTCGTGACAAAAAAGCCATACTCACGCCCTCTCTGCCGCACAGCGCCATGAGATAAGGCGTGCACAATACGTTACCGAAACAAACGATACTGCCAAGAGTCTGTATCGGAAGGGTCAAACGGATTTCCTTATCGGCTTTGACTACTACATTGGTACCTTTCTTACTGATGTACGCCCCTTGAGTTGTCACATAGAGCGTATTGTCATGCCGTCTCATCTTTATCCCTTTCCGTGATAATCCGCCGCACCTCACGCTCGACGTATCCCTCTCCAGCGGGGGCTCCCGGCAGACAAACCTCTTTGAAAGAGCAGTTTCGGCATTTACCGCACACCTGCGCTGCCGGGGTTTTACCCGCAACCAGCATTTCGTGTACCCGCACGCCGGTTTCCCTTGTCAGGTCGCGAAGGCGATCATCAAACAGCACCTCCGTTCGCCTTCGTTCTTTCCCGTAGAACAGTTCCCCATATGGTATGTCGACATTCATCATTTCTTCCAGACAGATAGCCTGGGCACAAAGTTGTATCGAATCACAGTCATCCCTTTTCGGCTTTCCACGTTTGTATTCAACCGGCACCGGCTGCCAACGGCCTTTCCGTCCGGGCAAGGAAAGCCCCGCACCGCTCTCTATACTATGGAATTCTACCACATCCGCCTGTCCCGACACACCGAGTGCAAGAGAGCGGAGACGTAACCCCCGACAGGTCACGATCCCGCCGCGTTGCTCCGTTTGCCTTTCGTGCACCCTCACATGCATCAACCGGCCTTCAGCGGTCAGCCGGTTTTCGGTCCATTGCTGCTCAAGGTGTATAAGGGCACACTGCCGCGGACAGAACGCGTAATGCTGGAGGGCGGAAAGGGGAAAGAGTTCATCATCGGAAAACATGATCAGAATCAGGATGTCCTGGGTTAAGATTAGCAGGATGAAATATTTCTGGATACGGATTTCCGAAACAGACGTTTGAATTGAAGCTTTGTTGCTCTGAAATTGAGCAAAAGCCCAATGTCCGGATTATAGGCCGCAAGATAGTTCAACCCCTGCGCCAGGGGAACATCTTCAAGACCAACCAGTGCCTTTATCTCTACCATGCCCTTTCCTTCAACAATGAAATCAGCCCGTCGTGTTCCTGCTTCGTGGTGTTTGTAGAACAACGGCATTTCCTGCTCACGTCGAAACTGTATATCTCGATCCTTCAGTTCTATCGCCAGAGCGCGCTGGTACACAATTTCCTGAAAACCATGCCCCATCCCATTGTGTACCTCCATCGCTGCACCAATTATTTCATGTGTCAAACTATCATCAATCGCCATCCAACCTCCCAATCGCGTATGAGCCAAACAGCAGGCCATCCGGTGCATCTTTCCATCCCGTCCATCCTGATTCAGACAAAGGGGAGGTGCGTGGCACCTCCCCTGACCAGTCACACCCAGTGCAAGAGAACGAAGACGTAATCCCCGGCAGGTCACGATCCCGCTGCGTTGCTCCGTTTGTCTTTCGTACACCCTCACATGCATCAACCGGCCTTCAGCGGTCAATGCCACAAATTAATGGGTTAGAATATCATCAACCGGCACCTGACCACCCACTCCATGTATGCGTCAACCAGATAAGCATTCATGTGCGGATAACGGAAAAACCGGGGTGGACGAAAAACCCAACTGAACGTAGTCCTTGTGTACCAAAACTACACCCAAAAGAATGGGCCGAGTCTAACCGGACGAAAAACCTACCCAACAAACCGATGTAATCTGACGTTGCCGAGTCCCTCTTTGCCAACGGACACTTTGTAATCCAAAAAGGACCGTGCTGGTTTGCTCTTGTCCCGCCGGGTAACATCAATTCTTTCGAAAAGTTCATGCGCCGGGGCATTACCCATCTTACCTTCATGCTCAAACACGTACAGGCCACGGGTCGCCATCATGCCCCTTGCGGCAGAGTGGTCATGCTCAAACATCAACTTGAGAGAATCCCATAAAAGCTGCAAATCCTCATCTGTAAATCCAGTCTGTATTGCCAGAGGAGCCGAAATGAATCCGTAGGCCTTGTACAACCCGTATGGAATCGTGAATTTGCGCCCCATGGTGCGATTGCCTCCTTGCTGTTTTTCTGCTTCGGCGGTTGTGGTAACGGCCATACGGGTGATACTGTGCTCGAGAGCCACCACCGGATCTACACTACGGGCGAAAGTAAGCTGGACGGGTCCACGCACCTGCCCACAGTTCACGTCGGTTTGCATTACGGCGCCAAAAGCGCGAACATCGTAGAAGTTTTTGCACATCCACATGCGAGCTTCCTCAATTTTGTCGGGCTTTCTTCCCTTCTTATCACCACTGGGGTCTAACCCGACGGCTTCATATCCACGTGCGTGTTGGGCATTGAGAACGGCCTTTTCTTTAACATAGATTTCGTAAGGTGGTTGCTCACCCTTCAGTATGCCTACGTAATTCCTGACCTTTCGCTTCAGACAAACATCCGTAACCAGCCCCTCACCGGTTTCCGCATCAACACGCGGCAAATTGCCGGCATCTGGGTCCCCGTTAGGGTTTCCATCGCATACGTCAAAAAGTAAGACGAAATCGTAACGATTCTTCACTGCCATTGTAAGTCCTTTCTCGTGAGAAGAGTTATTGTTATTCAGTTTCGGGTTTGTTATAGAATGATTGTCTCTGGTGGTAGTAGCCTATTGCGAATCGCCCCTGTTCATGCAGCCCCAGATGGAAGGGGAAATCATCGAGCCTATCAACGATCTCCGAAAGCAGTCGTTCCAGATTTACCACGCGACCTTTATTCGCAATCTTGGCCAAATGATGGTTCTTCAATCTTAACAGGATTGGGAAGACCGTAACCGGACTGGAGCAAGCAGCCCCATAATAACGCTCCCTGATCGTGGCGTTAAGCCCAGGACTCGCATCCTCCTGAATCCGTTCCAATCCGGCAAAAAGCCGTCCCAATTGATAGCCGATCGAGGGTTGGCTGGTATCAAGTCCCATGGTTATCTCCTTATGACTGGTACTTGGGTAAACTCTATGATATCTATTCAGATATGCTTTAAGAAAGGCCGCACGCACCGGTTTCACCCGGAATCTGGCATCACTTCTTATGCGACGTAGCGTTTCCTGCAGGGCCGTAGCCGGATATAGTTTCCCCGTCAGGACAGCCTCCATAAACTCGCCTGCCATACGAGGTGAAAGGTTGTCGATTTTGTCTTGGAGCGAAATGCTTGACAGTATTCGCCAGATGGAGTAATATTCAGGATCTCCCTTTGGCCTGCAAATGGTCAAATCGTGGAAGTGGCTCCGTATCCGCGCGGCAATTATGCTTATCGATCCTACTTCCCAGAAACGGATTGAGAGACGGGCGGCATTTGAGGACAGACCCAATACGAAAAACCTTTTCTCTTTGTCATCATCCATATATGCGCCGGTACTCGGAGATTCAAGCAGGGCCTTGATTTTCTCAGTGCCACCGTTTGGATCATTCTGGTCTTCGGTGAAGAAATCCACAAAGTCTTTTTCGAAGGAGGAGCTTTGTTCCGACCAGAAAGCGGCGGTGAAAACTTTACCCAGTGTAAAGTGCTGCCTTGAGCCTCGATCCAACAGCCAATTCAGTGCTGTGGTGTATGCGAAAGCTGCCGGTTCACCTACTGGTGCATTCTGTCCCTTTGCTTTTCCATAACTTTCTGAACAAGGCAAATTGAAGGATACAATGTTGCCTCCTGATTGCAGTGCTCCTGCGACGCCTTTGATTGCAGGATGCAATGCTATCGCCGATTCACGCTCACCGGTTACCAGACAGATACGGCATTTATCATCAGTAGCGACGGTATTAATATTTCGATCAATCGCTTCCTTGAGGGGCTCAATCCCGCACGCGATCATCTGATGGCCTTCGAAACGAAATGTCATATTCACTTTGCCGCCGGATAACTCATCCCAGCACTCATTTTCTGACAGTTCTTCTATGGTGATTTGTTCAAGAAAGCGTATGATTGCATTACCTTCGTTAATGCCACCTACCGCATTCCTCATCTTTTCCAAAAACGCTTGCTTCTTTTCCATGGCACGTCCAGGTTTATCGTCCGCATCGATCCCAAGCAAGTAGGCCGAGCTGTCCCACATCAGGTTAGCCTTGACCCCACTGGTCTTTTTCTCTCCCTTGGGGACGCAGTACACACGGGCCCTTTTCTTGCGCCCCTCACCTTCGCGGGTATCCTCGATACCGACCAAGCGCCCCTCCCTGTCTATCACGAATAGAAAAGGTATTTCTTTGTACTCCCACCCCAAAGGAGCTATTCCACTTTCGGGATCATTGGATTTCCTGTCGTAGTATGCTTTCAATGCTTGAAGTATCATCCTCGTACCTCCACGCGGTTACGGTCCGTTATCACGACACCTTCATTGATGGAAGCACGGAAAAAAAGTGGCTTAATATCCCTTATGTCACTGAAATCCATATCATACAGCATCCACCCCAAATCACGAGTTTCATTTATCGACGAATCCTGTTTACCTGAACACAGTTGAAAATAGCAGGCAAATTCTCTACAGCCCAGATATGGCCGATGGAAACACTGCCCTTTCGAGGCCCTGCGTTCAAACATGGCAGCATACTTCGAATCGCTTTCATGAGAATTCATATACCCGTGTTCCTCCACGGTATCCGCCCAGGCCTCTGGATTCGCCGCCCGATTATACTGTCTTTGCTCCACGGGAACGTAATCGAATCGCGCCCATATACGATATCGCACATCTCTCAGGAAAAGACCCGCCCGTTGTCGCCGTGCCTCCTCCACATAAAGACCAAATGGTTTTGTTTCTTCACCCCGCAGCATTGCGGCTGTGGGGTTGCCGAATTTCTTGCCCACTTCGTTACGCCGTACAGATACCCAGCGGATGGGTTTCATTATCTCGATTCTCAGAACATTCCAGCGGATCGCCGGTTTCCACAAAATCGCTTCGAAGATCGCTCTCGCGGCCGACGGAGTAGGTACATCGTAGCTTACTCGTTCGACTTTCATCTCGGGGCGTGTAAAACAGGCATAGTCACCCCATACCTCCAAACACCATTCTTTCATACAGTCATTCCTTTCGGTAACGCTCATACCATAAGGTCATCAGGGTCATAGGGCATTTCATCCATACGCAGCCCTGTCTTCTGGTCATATTCAAGATGATTGATAAGACAGAACAGATCGGGACAGATTTCCTCAACGGAACCATTACCGCACAGTCGTTGGAAATCCTGTTGATAAACATTCACCGCATATCTTTGCAGTTTTCTAAGCAAAGTACGATACGGTCTTTTCTTTCTAAGTTCTTCGATCATTATCGTGCCGGCCCCATAGGGCACCAGTATGGTTACTTGTTTGGAATCGTCAATAAGCTTGAAAAGTGAGCTAGCGGTACGAAACTGGATACCGCATTCTGAAGATGGTGTCAGAAGTGCCCGAATGTTTCTACTGTCAAGGGAATTCACTTTCCAGTACAATTCACGAAAGAATAACTCAAAATTCTCCTGCCTGAGTACGTCACCATGTGTGTCTTGCCTCATAATGCTCTCCGCTGTCTGGGCTGATTTTCGCAGGATACCAATGGGTGGCCGGCGCTCCGGCTGGAAGACTACCACTTTGCCTTTCCCTTCCAGCCGTCCTTCGCGATTACACCGCCCAGCCGCCTGAGCTATCGAATCCAATCCCGCCAGAGCCCTGTATACTACAGGAAAATCGAGATCAACGCCAGCCTCTATCAATTGCGTGCTGATGACTTTAACCGCCTCCCCGGCTTCAAGTCGATCCTTGATCTGGGCAATTACGTGACTCCGGTGACTGCCGCACATAAGCGCGGATAGATGAAACGTATCCTCCGATTCAGGAAGCGCATTATACAATTCAAAGCAGCTACGGCGGTCGGAAACAACGCATAGTACTTGTCTATACCCAATTAATTCATCCGCCAGTTCCACCCAGCTTATCCGCTTATCCCAACTGGGTGGAACCTCCAGCATTACTCGGCTCAAATCTGCCGACAATACGTTGGGATCCGAAATAATTTCTCTTACCGACCCGGGTTTGAACCCTCTAAAGCCCTCCCGGCTTTCGAAGGCCGGTTGGGTTGCTGTTGAAATCAGACAGCTCACATCATACCTGTTAACCAACAATTCGAGCGTATCCAGGACAGGCGCTAGAAATTCCGACGGGAGGAGTTGTGCTTCATCAAAAACAAGTACACTGTTGACAATGTTATGTAGTTTTCTGCACCTGGATGGCTTGGAGGCGAACAAAGATTCGAAAAACTGCACGGTGGTAGTCACTATTACAGGAGCATCCCAGTTTTCACACGCCAACCTGTATGCAGCAGTTTCATTGTCCGACTCAAACCCGACGTGGTGCTCTATTACCTGGTCTTCCCCAAACACATCTTTGAATACCCCTGCATTCTGTTCAATGATGCTGGTATACGGAATGACGTAAATTACGCGGTCCATATGATGCTCAACAGCATGTTGGAGCGCAAACAACATACTCGCGAGGGTCTTCCCTCCGCCTGTTGGAACCGACAAAGAAAACATACCTTTGCCCTGATGAGACACCCTGCTGCATTCTTGGAGTACTCGACTGCGAATCCGGTTCACTTTCGTATTTGGAGCCTTTTTCCGCAAGTCCTCCATATGCACTCTCAATAATGGTAGCAGTTCGGGAGGGGTACGATATTGACCCCGCATACCGTGGTGCTCAGCTTGCATATACCGCTCAGTATCCAGGAAGTCCGCGTCGACAAGACAGGAGAACAGCATCCGTATCCACATAGAAAGATCCATACTCCGGGTTAAAAACTTCCATGGCGGTTTTCCAGGGGCAGCACAATAGGCAATTTTCCGGATTTCTTCAGGAATGTCTTCACAATTCGCGTTGCATAACCGGTAGACCAGAGCCGCCCGGCCCGAAGCATCTGCCGGGGACCAATCCGGCAGCCCAGCGTGGTGACCGGCGATACAGTAGCTCAGAACCCTGGCACTCATTCTGTCCAAAAACCTCTCCGCAAGTTTAGCACTGGGAGCAGAATGCTCCACTTTGGCACCCTTAACTTCGTTTTCAGAGCGAAAACCGCTTTGCCTGACCAAGTACTTCTGCCATTCCGCTGTCCCTTTACCCATATCATGCAACAAACCCGCGGCCCATCCCCACCCTCCCGAATCGAATCTGGATGCAAATTCTCTCGCCATTTCGGCTGTCGATCTCAAATGGCTCACCAATAAATGCGGTGCACACCAGGAATCGTCACAATCTTTCCTTACGTGAGCGATCAGTTCACTCTTCTGTACACTGCGAGATGTCATCGCATTCCTCCATGGATCGTGTAAGGCCTACCCATCCACCCCTCCCCGCATCCCAATCTCACACAGCAAATCATCCAGCTTGTTCCATTTCGACTTATCGTACCGCGCGGTCCCCGCACTATCCCATAGCGGCAGGAAAAGCTCATACAGTACCTGCTTTGCGGTCTCCTTGCTCAGGCCGCCGAGAATCACCCTTTTTGTGGTTTTGTCGCTGAATGTAATGAGGTAAACCGGAAGGTATCGGGTGCGCAGCGGTTCAATCTTCTCGATTGTCTTGCCGACCAGGGCCTCGGCGTGGTTGTTCTTTTCGGTCATGCGTTTACCTCCATCTGTTTTCCTTGTGCCCGCATACAAGGAAATGTACCAGCCTTCAGTCTCAAAACCTGAGACTCCCCCGAAAAAAAACTTCACTCATACAATTTTGCGGCCTTCCGCAATTCGTCGGCGACCTTCACCCGAAGAGATTCCGGGCCGAGAACTTCGGCCAGGGCACCCCAACGAAGTATATCCATCGTGAGTTCGGCATCATCGCCATAGGGAAGCATCAGTTCATAATGGCCGTCATTCCATAGCCCCTTCTGACCGGGATGCCAGGTTTCCTGGGCAACTTCCCGTGCGGCAATTCCGGTAAAACGGATATGGGCTGTATTGTCCGCCCGACCGGAAAAGATCCCGTAAGCGGCTGCAAAGTGCTCCTTCAGAGTGGACAAGGATACCTGGTGGTAATTCGACTCACACGGGTCGAACTGGTGGACTCGGTTAAGCGCGAATGTGCGAAGATCCTCGCGAAGGTGACACCAGGCATCGAGATACCAGTTGTCCCTGTACCGGACAAGCACCTGTGGGGAAACGACTCGGTCGAGTTCGCGGTCCCGCGAAAGGCTGCGATACTCAATACGAGCGCATTGGCTCCTGAGGACCGCTTCGGCACAGGATTTCATCAGGTCGGGATCGACCTTGCGTTCGCCCATGGGGAGAATTTTAATTCGATCACGGAATTTCTTTGGATCGAGGTTCTGCGCGTAAAGGAGTGGGTCCAGCCTTCCTCGGAGCGGGGAGAGAATACGGCTTACGATACCCTCGCCGATAGCCGACAAGGCATGTTCCAGTGACGCAAGCGCCTGAAGTTCGCCGGCCGTGAACCACAATCCGGGAAGTTCGAAACGCTCCCGTTCTTCTTCATTATAACGGTAGCCTCCATACACCCTGTCGTTCTCCAGCGGCGCGCCAAGCCTGTATTCGAGGAAACTCCTCAAACGGTGAAACGTGGCGTTCGAGCATCCAAGTTCCGCCAGAATTCTGTCCTTTGGAACCGAATAGCGCGAATTACGAAGGAGTCGGTGCAGTGCGAAGACCTTTTCCCACTTGTCCATACGAAAAGCTCCCGGGCCTCTCGGTAATGCAGAGACGTTTCTTTTGTGTTATTGATTATCATGGGCGAAAGCGTGGTTTTCGCGGCCACAACGCCCGACCATTAATTAAATCAATGGGTCTATCCAAAAAAACCTGAAACGGACGTCGAGTCCCGATTTCAATCGGAAAAGTGCCCGTTTCAAAGCCCAATTCGCGTGTTCACCTTCCCGAAGTTAATTCGGGATTCGGTGAACGGATAGTTTTCGGACAAGCTCTAATCAGATTACGTTCCCCGGATTCATTATTCCATTCGGATCAAACGCGCTCTTGATCTTTCGCATGAGATCGAGAGCGGCCGAGTCCATTGTTTCGGCAAAAAACTCCTTTTTCACCTTTCCAATGCCGTGTTCCCCGGAGATCACCCCTCCACGAGACAGCGCATCCCGATAGATCTCATTTCGGACTTTGGCATGAACGTCCCGCCAATTCGGCAGTTCTTCTCCAAAGAGCCCGTCTTCGAGTTTTGCCCGAAGAAAATGGGTATGCACATTTCCATCCGCGGCGTGCCCATACGTAGGAAGAGCGCATCCGTATTTCTGCTCGAGGCTATGAACGAAATGTACATGTTCGGCAATTTGTGACACGGGAACACAGATGTCGAACAACTCCACGGTGGCTTCCCGAAGGGCATCATAGATCATGCTGCGTTTGCCCAAGATGTCCGCTTGTTGCGACGCCTGCTCGGCAATAAACGTTTCTCCGGCCCCCGATTTCTCAAGTGTCTCCGCAATCTTTTCCGCATTCTCCAGTACGGAATCCTCGGAATCCCCGTCCAGTATGAGCATCAATGACGCGGTTCCCGACGACACAGGCCACGACTTCTCGGTCTTGTGTTCTACGCACCGAAGCGTGGAGTGCTCGACAAATTCCACGGCCGAAGGAATACTGCCCGAATTCAGAATTGCGGGAACAGCCCGGATCGCGTCCGAGGTATCGTTAAATGGCGTAACCAGCGTAACCGAGTATCTGGGAGGCGGGATGAGCGACATGGTCACTTTCGTGATAACGCCCAAAGTCCCTTCGGACCCGATAAAAAGATCGAGCAGGCTATATCCGGAACTCGTCTTGTAGAGCCGCCCGCCCAGTGCCGTTCGGCTTCCGTCGGGCAATACCACCGTCAAACCACACACGAATCTCTTTACGGTACCGTATTTGACCGCCCGTGCTCCCCCCGCATTGGTCGCGACAACTCCGCCGACGAAAGCTCCTTCGTCCCCGGGATGGGGTGGAAAGAAGAGTCCGACTTTCTCCACTTCGGAATAAAGCTGATTGAGCGTCATACCGGCTTCAACCGTGATCATTCGACTCATCGGATCGATTTCCACCAGTTTATTGAGCCGTTGGAGCGACAGAACGATACCTCTCTCGGACGGTACACATCCGCCGGACAGTCCCGTACCCCCACCACGCGAGGTCACGGGAATACGATATGAGTTACACTCGGTAATAACCGCCGCGACCTCCTCCTCACAACCCGGTATCACAACCGCCTCGGGCATCACGGCCGAAAAATCCAACGGATACTCGTCGTGTGAATACGGTTCTTTTCCAAATGGGTCGAGAAGCACGTACTCCGTACCGGTGACGGCAATTATTTTCTTCAGGAACTCTTCTGGTAACGCCAAATGCCTCTCCCCTCTCTTTGTCTCTGTATACGAACGTCGGTACGAGTATCGATTCTCATTCTGAATAGCCCGCGTCACGGGAAGATGTTTTCTTCACATGTTCAGCAAACAGTGATTGAAGTAAACTACTTGGTTAGGGTTCGAATAGAAATAAGTCTGCATTTTATCGCGCAGCTATTTTTGCGCGAACCCATGGTTAGTAATAAATATAAATTGAGCGGTCTGCCGAATGTCGCGCCAGTGAATCGAAAATCAGAATTATGACGAACATTATCGGTGTCAAGCCGGATTCTCCTAGCAAAATACTGGAGGAGCTTGCCGTGACCCGGACCGCATCCGAACTCGTGAACGAGCATCTGGAAAAGCTGTATATTGCACACATTAAGCAGTCCGTCGGGGGCTAATTGTTCCCGTCCGGAAGCCGGCGTGTATTTTGAATGCCCATTGTTATCGCAGAGCTTCATTCCAGTCTCCAGGATACCTTCCTTCACATTTCCAGATCATGTATCGAAACAACCGTACGACCGGAACCGGAGGATGCAAAAAAGATGAATCCAATCGCTGTTCGAGTAAATGCCGACACCATGGTGAAGCCGTTCAATCACTTTTTCCGGGCAACCGGCTACGCCAACGTAGACTACACCTATACGCAACCGACTCTTCGTATGTACGACTATCTGTCATCATTCGAAGGTCAAATGGTGTACATGCGTCTTCATAATATTCTTACCTGCCACGGCAAGGGTGACCACTATTTTGTGACCGAGGGCACGGACTATGGGAATCCCCGAGACGGTAAAGTCCCATTCGATTCAGTGGTTTCAATTGACAATAAAGGAAATCCGTCGTACAACTGGGAGACCGTCGACAGGGTGTATGACATTTTCATCGAACACGGCATGAAAGCTATTGTAGAAACGGTGTACATGCCCTCGTGCCTTCGACCGAACACGACCGAAGACTATCGGGACTCCCCTTCGGATTTCTCCCTGTGGGGTCGGGTTGTCGAGGATTTTGTTCGCCATCTGGTTGAAAGATACGGTGCAGAAGAAATTGCGCAGTGGTATTTCGAGGTATGGAACGAGCCGGACGGCAAGGGTGAATTCAATAAACACCCGGAAACGCTTTTCGCGCTCTACGACTACATGGCACACGCGGTAAAAAAAGTGAATGACCGCTTCCGGGTCGGTGGGCCGGCTACCATGCAGAATTCGAATTCGTTTACGATGTTCGAGAAGTTCCTTACTCACTGCGCATATGGAGTGAATTATGCCGTCGGCACGCGGGGCTCTCCCCTCGATTTCATCTCAGTCCACTGCAAAGGAGGGAAACCGTGGGGCATGTACAGTCCATCCATTGAGCAGATGTTTGCCTCGCTGGACCGGTATGCGGAAATCATTAAGCAGTACCCTCAATTTGTCGATCTCGAATTCTTTAACGACGAATCGGATATCGTATGGGCGGGAAATGTTGGTCTGAAAGGACAAAGCTGGCTTAATTTCCGCAACACGCATTACTTTCCGGGATTTGTGTGCAAGATGGTGGATACCTATTGCCGACGAATAGAGGATGCACAGGGGCTGAATCTCGCGATTGTGGACAGCGATAACTGTCACCTCCAGTGGGAACGGAGTTTTTTCAGCGGAAACCGCTCACAGTTTACCCCACTGGTGGAATACGGAACCACCGATATTCTGAAGAAGCCGGCTTTCAATGCATATTTGCTCCTGAGCCGTCTGGGCGACAAACGGGTAGAGGTTGCCTGCGAGGAGCGTCAATTCGGTAAACAGTTCGGCGTTCTGCCGACAATCGACGACCACTCACTTGCGGTGATGGTCTGGAATTTCGAAGACGGAATGGAGGACGACATAAATACACGAACTCTCGAAATTGACTGTCGCGGAATCCCGTTTTCCGGCGCCTTCAAGCTGCTTCATTATCGGATCGACCAGGACCACAGCAGTTCGTACGGCGTCTGGAAAGGAATGGGGAAACCGCGGCAGCCTTCAATTGAACAGATTCGGGAAATTCGGGAACATGAGGGACTGGAACTGTTTGAGCCGGTGCGTGATGTGGCCATGACCGATACATACTCGGTCTCTCTCGAGCTGCCGATGCACGCTGTATCGCTTCTGTTATTCGTCCCCGAAACCGGCGAGTCACCCGCCCAGCCCACAATGATCAAGGCGGTCGAGGAGAAGGGCGTAAACGGAAATCGACAGGTTTTCCTCAAATGGTCGCCAAACAAAGAACGCGACTTTTTGCATTACCGCCTGCTGCGAGGTCCTGTCGGTGGAACCGAGGAACCCGTCGCCGAATTCGAATCGCTGAACACCGCGACCTATCTTGATATGACCGTAGACGAGACTTCAGCGTATTCCTACCGGGTACAGGCAATCAACGCATTCGGTTTGGAGAGTGTTCTTTCCGCACCGGTCAGAGTGATGGGGGATTCCGCATGAGCGGTTGAACCGGGACACAAAAAGGCCGACACATTCTTCCGGGGCTCGCGACTATGAGACATCCGTTTTGACAGATATGCCATCGAGATACACCAGACTCTCGGCGGTCTTGATAGTCGTTGCGGCATCGCCTGAGCAAGACTCAAAACCTCGATACCCGAGTACCGCTTCGCTGATAAAAGAGTGCTTGTGCAGTGAGAGGCTCAATCGTACTCAGTACCGCAAGGCACGGTACTCAGGCCCGGGAGGGCCGGTACTCGTACTCGAGACTCGAAACCCCTCGGGTAACCGAGAGTCTTTCGCCAAATCGCGACCAAAAAGCTCGATACCCGAGTACCGCATTCCCGCAGGGCGGGATT
>CAYFVL010000044.1:0-27090 GCA_964346405.1 uncultured Fibrobacterota bacterium | reverse complement strand
CAGTGCAGCGCGGTACGGCGGTTCTCGACTGCGAGACTCGGGTTAATTCGAATGCCGGCTATCGCGCGGCAGTAAGCGAGTCGTACCAGAATCGACATGTACCATATACTTTGGCTAATCAAAATATATAAGGTATCTATTGGTCGATTCGTTCCATGCAGTTGTGTTGTAGTGCTCGAATAACAGTCACGGGGGCTCTCCGGTCGATAATATCCACCGAATTGCGTTTCGGACATTTCCTGATTCGGTGTCATTCTGCCGACGAAGAGCCGAAACAGGCTGAGTTTGATCTTCGGTCTGGATAGGCATGAGAAGTATTTTTCCGCGGCAGCTCGGGAAAAGGTCTCGGCATTAAGGGTGCTTCAATTCTGAGGGAACCCACGTGGGAAACTACCGAAAGATGCATCTCTTCGGAATGGAAAGAGAAATTTTTGCGCCTGGTAGCACTGGTGTCCTGTGCCGAATGGGGGAATTTGTTGCCGGACTTCTGATATGCTATGATATCCGTTTTCCTGAGTTGTCGCGGATGCCGGCAAAACATGGCGTCAACCTTCTCATTGTGTCCGCGGCCTGGCCTGCCGAACGGATAGGACAGTTTTCGGCATTGAGTCGAGCCAGAGAATCTAAACCGGCGTTTTTTCCGTCTTTTCCCAACCGACCCCTTTACTCTATCCGGAACTGATATACGTCGCCTCTCGTGCTTGAAACTTTGCGGCCGGAGTTCGGTAATAATCTGCCCTGGAGATCGTAAAGAGATCGTGAGGTAAAATGCCTCATGGGTGAAAGAACGCGATGTCGGCTTTTCTCGGGCGAATAAAGTGGCCGTATCTGTATTGATCGAATTCGCGTATCGCCCACCGGGCTTATATACCCCGACGTTTCGGTATGCAGCAGATTCAGGTCGAGATCATCAAGGATGATTATGTTGTGAACCGATGAGTACATGGCCGGGTTTTTGTATGACCATACCAAAGCACCCGTGTTGTCGTATTCGAGTATCTGCACTCCTTCATCCCCGTGTCCCGATCCGTGCGCCTGCCAGTTGGTGCACACAAAATGCCCGTTTTCCAGGACGTGAAAGCCCGCGTAGAAGTTTGGTTCAATACTGTCTTTGCCGGGTTGATCCGCTCCACCGATCACCTGAGTGATTTCATCCTCGGGGGAAATCACCACCAGCGATTTGCCGTATCCGGTAGACGCCACGGTTCTGCCGTCGGCCATGCGTAACACCTTCCATACGTGTTTTGAATTTATCGAGTCGGGCATTGCGAATTCCCACACAATGTTTCCGTTCCAGTCGGCTTCGACTGCCTTTTTGTTTGATCCGAACAGAAATGTCTCATCGGCCGAATAGGTGGTAAGCCGCAAGCTGCTAATCCCGGTTATTTCGGCTTCGCGCACTATGGCGCCGGAAACATCCACTTCTTTCATAATGGCTTTGCCGTTGCTCTCCTGGGCAAGAATGGTGTTTCCGTTTTCGAGGCGAATGGCGGAGGTTGATTTGACGTCATGCTCCAGACGACCGGTTTCGGTCCCTGTCGTGAGATCCACCATGTGGTAACCCCCTCGGGCCGTACCGACCAGGAGCTTGTTTTCTCCGATCAATTGCAGACTTCGGGATGTTTTGCCGACATTGAAGGTCCAGTTGTTGGTCGTGTCATACTGATCGATGTAGGCGATGTTGTTATTGCCCTCGTCGGACACGATAAATCGGCGCCTGATTTCGTTGCCGCGTGCAATACCTGTAAAGATTATCGCCATCGAGAGAAAAGAGAGAGAATACTTGGACATGGAAAGCCTCCTTCGTTTGGAATAGTAGGTACAATGCGCTTGTCCATAAATGTGGTTGTGAAACTGAATATAATTCGGGGAACAGCGATGATTTGCACATTTCTTCATTTGGCCGACCGTAACCCCAATTACAAACCGCTCTCGTCTGGGGGCAATCAGTTTCTCACGACGCAGGGAATTCCTGTGCCTAAACCCTCTTGAAGTAAAGGTCGTTACGAAAGCTGATGCTGCAGGTAAGCCCTTTGGCGGTGTCGAATCGGATTGTGCCGTTCAGTTGCAACTTGACAATAGCGATAACAATTTGAATGCCGAGTGTATCCGAATTGAAGAAGTCAAACTTATCGGTCAGGCCGACGCCGGTGTCTCGCACGATAATCGACATCGCGTCTGATTCGTCTGAAGTCACCGTGATAAAAATGGCGCCGCCTCTATCTGGGAATGCATGTCTCAGGCTATTCGAGGTCAATTCGTAAATGACAAGACCTATCGGAATAGCGATGTCGAACAGAACTTGAATGTCGTCGATACTGGTCTCGATGACCACGTCGGTTCGTTCCGGGGTTTGTTTCTGGGGCAGAGAATAGATCAAATCATTCAGATAGTCACGGAGATGTACGCTGGAGAGATCACCTGACTGATACAGCTTTTTGTGAGCCAGACTCATAACCTCTATTCGATTGCTTAGCGCCTGAAGGTGATCCGCAACTTCGGAAGATTTCGCAAAGCTTTGCTCCAGCATTATAAAGGACTGTATGACCTGCATGTTGTTGTTGGTTCTGTGGTGTAGTTCCTCGAGAAGAATTTCCTTTTCATGCAGTAATTTTATTCTCTGGTCCTGAAGCTTGAGCCGGTGTTCGGTTGTGTAAATCAGAACGCGACCGATCAGGGCACCGCTCCAAAGGAGCACCATCAGGGCAAGGGGCACGTAGGCGCGTTCTTGAAACCGCACGGCTCCGATCAGAAGGCAATCCAGGAGAAAAAAGACGCCCCACACCGCGGCCGCCGCAAGAATGCTGAGAAAAAAAGTGACCTGATTATTCCTTGCACAGGAAGGAACTTTCATCTTGAGCAGGCGCCGGACAGCGGGCAGATGTAAAAGAGATTCCGCAAGGACAATCAGCAGAAATTGGTTAACAAAGCTTTTGATTGGAATACTGAAGAGAATTTTCCCGGGGAGATAGGTTACCGCTTGTCCCGGCCAGAAAGGAGAATTAAGGGACAAAACGAGATTTGAAGTAAAAAAGCCTATGAGTCCGGTAATAATCGAATAGGTCGTGAAAACCAAGGCCAGTCGGACATACAAAGGGAGCGGCCTTCCGATAATCTTCGGGTGACGCGCGGCGGCACCTACCAGGATATAGAGAGGGAAAAGAAGGAGCACATACAAAATGTTGGCATATCCGTTCTCGGGCCAGAGGAGAAACGGATACAGTGCCCCACCACAGAGTCCCGAAATCAATCCCGCCCGGGGACCTCGCGCCAGCGAGACCGTAAGAGGGATCACGATAGTCCAGACCAGGGTAATCCGAGTCTGTTCAAAGCTGAAATTGAAACTGAGGGGAGAAAGCAGAAAACACGCCAATCCGGCCACAACCGGGACAACCCAATCACTCGCTCCTTTGGTTCGGGGAGGATTGGCGGATTCCTTCGATTCGACGAGAGGAGCGTTGGCTCGTGACATTTGGAGTACCCTGAAATAGAAGGAAAAGCAAGGATTGTTCCTTGATCCCGGTTTCGCAGTCGAGAGCCGCCGTACCGCGCTGCACTGAGCGGTGTCGAAGTGAGCGGAGCCGAGGTAGAGCAACAGCTTACACAGAATGCCGTGAGTTGATTGCGAAACTTGGGTCAATGACGAGGTGTCGTCGTTTCCGATTGAGGTATCGATCCATCGTGTGCGTATTCACTATGTATCGAACGAATTCTGCCGATGCGGGAAGAGAATAAGAGATGATGCCGAGCATCGTTGTAAGTATCAGCCGATGTACATGAGCTGCTTCCGTCGAGCAATCGTGCTCTATTATATTTGAGGCAGAGCACTTCAGTTTCAACTGCGCAGTGGACGCCTTTTACACGTTGTTTCCGCTATGACTACAATCGACTACAAAACAGAGCTGATACAAAAAGGCCTCGAGCTTCTGGAAATCGACAGGCTGGTCCTCGCGATACACGACCAATCGTTCCCCGGCTCGGCCGAAGAAGACATTGGGAGGGGATCACCGTACAGCAGAAGTGGGCGCGAGTTTCTGTCTTTCGTACAGAAGCTCGGTTTCAACGGCGTTCAGTTGGGTCCGCAAGGGAAAACCACTCGATCGGATCCTTCTCCATACACCGGGACGATATTTTCCAGGAACATCCTGTCGATTGCGCCATGGCAACTGGCGCAAGATCGGGCTTTGAAGGGCTTATTCGAATCCGCCGACTTCAATCGATTACGCAATGCACATATTGCCGTTTCCGATCGGGATCGAGTGCATTACGGCGCCGCCTGGGAAATCGCTCATGCCGTTGTGGAATTGACCCACACGCGGTTCAGGGAGTCGGGAGGGCAACCCGGTTTTCACGACCAGTATGATCAATTCCGCAAATCGATGTCTTACGCGGCGGTGGACTGGTTTACCCGGGACGGAATCTACGAGGCGTTGACGGAACAGTATGGAACCGGTGACTGGCGGAAATGGGAGCCTTTGGACCGTCGTTTGTTTCAACCGCTGGAAAGCGAGAGTGCGGCCGCGGTCCGGCGACTCGAGGAGATTCGCCGGAAATGGACAAACCGGATAGACCGGTTTGCGTTCGGACAGTTTCTTCTCGACCGACAGCATCGTGAACTCCGTGACTGGATCGAATTGGTAGGGCTGCGTTTATATGGTGACTTTCAAATCGGCTTGTCTCACCAGGATATCTGGGGATGGAACCAATTGTTCATGCCGGGCTATCTTATGGGGGCCCCGCCGAGTCGGAGCAATCCCGAGGGACAGCCGTGGGGCTTTCCGGTGCTTGATCCGCATAAATATGAAGAAAAATCCGTATCTCACACCATGCGTGGTGCGGCACTTCGGCTGGTCGAAGCCCGTATAGACAAAATGCTGACCGAGTTTGACGGTATTCGGATCGATCATCCGCATGGTATGGTGTGCCCCTGGGTTTATCGTACCGATGTCGAGGACCCGTTTGCGGCGGTGCGGAACGGCTCACGGCTTTTTTCTTCTCCCGACCTGTCGGATCATCCTCGTCTCGCGGAATATGCGCTGGTCGGTCGAGAACAGCTCAATGCCGATCCAACCTGCCCTCGCCACGCCGACGACTGGATAGTATCCTTGCGGCCCGACCAGGTGGATAGGTACGCGGTAGTTCTGGATATCGTACTGGAGCGTGCGGCGGCTCACGGCCGTAACCGGGAGGATATCCTCTGTGAGGTGCTATCCACATGGCCCCGGCCGCTTCGGGCGGCAATGGAGGCTCGGGGATTAGGCCGTTTCTGCGTAACGCAAAAAGCCGATCCCAATAACCCGAAAGACGTCTATCGAAGTGAAAACACATCGCCGCATGACTGGATCATGGTCGGCAATCACGACACGCCGCCTCTGTGGGCGCAGATGGAAAAACCGAACGCCGCGGAGTGGATGGCGAAACGAGGACGAATTCTTGCCGAGCGGCTCACAAAGAATGCCGAAGAAAAAGAAAGACTTCATCGGCAGTTGAGTGAACAGCCCGATCTGTTTTGCAGGGCAATGTTTGCCGAACTGTTTCTGGGTCCCGCCCGAAGCGTGTCGATTTTCTTCCCCGATCTTTTCGGTATGACCGACATCTACAACAAACCGGGAACCATCAGCGAAGAAAACTGGTCATTACGGGTGAGTCCAAATTACGAAGAGGAGTACGGCCGAAAAATTTCTCAGGGCAAAGCCCTGGATATACGCGCCTCGATTGCGACGGCGCTTCGTACCCGGTTTGCTCAGTCCCATGAGGCGTGGACGCTTGCGGAGAAGCTGGAAACGTGAACAGAATACCTTCTTCTAACCCGACTTCGACAGTCGAGAGCGAGCATACAGCTCGTTCTCGACAGCGAAACTTGGGCTAATCCTCAATCCATCCTGAACAAACAGATTCCCAGCGGCGGCATATTTATCGAAATCGAATTGAAAAAGCCGTGTGAACCCACTGGGGATGATTGCACACCACCCAAATTGCCCTGTCCGCTACCGCCGTATATCGGGGCATCGCTGTTGAGGACCTCCTTCCAGAATCCCCGTTGGGGGACGCCTAGTCGGTACGGATAACGAGGCACCGGTGTGAAGTTGCACGCTACCAATACCTGGCGGGAATGGTCCGCGCTGTATCGGAGAAAGCTGAGCACGCTGTTCTCGATATCATTGCAGTCAACCCAACGGAACCCATCGGGCGAGGAATCCAATTCGTGAAGCGCGGGTTCGGTGCGATAAAGGGTATTCATATCGGAAACCCACTGTTTCAGGCCCCCGTGGCCCGGGGACTGCAGCAGATGCCATTCCAGGCTGCTCTCGTGTGCCCATTCGGACCATTGGCCGAATTCGCCGCCCATGAAAAGAGTTTTCTTGCCCGGGTGTGCGACCATGTATCCCAGCAGAAGGCGCAGGTTTGCGAATTTCTGCCAGGTATCCCCCGGCATTTTACCCAGCAGGGATCCCTTCCCGTACACAACTTCGTCATGTGACAAGGGAAGTACAAAATTTTCCGTAAATGCGTATAGCCGGCTGAATGTCAATTGGTTGTGGTGATACTTGCGAAATACCGACTCCTTGTTCATGAATTCCAGCGTATCATGCATCCACCCCATGTTCCATTTGAATCCGAATCCGAGCCCCCCGGTGCTCACCGGCCTGGATACCATCGGCCAGGCAGTCGACTCCTCGGCGATTGTCTGCACGTCTGGAAAAGCACTATATACCGCCGAATTGAACTGCCGAAGAAAATTGATCGCCTCGATATTCTCGCGTCCCCCCTGGTCATTGGGAATCCATTCACCATCCTTGCGCGAATAGTCAAGGTAAAGCATCGAAGCGACCGCGTCGACCCGGAGTCCGTCAACGTGGTATTTGGAGAGCCAGAAAAAGGCACTTGAAATCAGGAAGTTTCGTACTTCATGTCGGCCGTAGTTGAAAATGTACGTCTCCCAATCGGGATGGAATCCCTTTTTCGGGTCGGCGTGTTCATATAGATGCGTCCCGTCAAAGTAAACCAGGCCGTGTTCATCGGAGGGAAAGTGTGACGGTACCCAGTCGAGTATTACACCGATTCCGTTCTGGTGCAGATAATCGATCAGGTACATGAAATCCTGCGGAGTCCCGTAGCGGCTTGTGGGGGCGAAATAGCCGATTGTCTGGTATCCCCAGGAGCCGTAAAAAGGGTGCTCCATAACGGGCAGAAACTCTACGTGCGTAAAGCCCATTTCCTTGATGTAGGTTGCCAACTGCGGCGCCGTTTCGCGGTAAGTTAGAGGACGATTATCCTCTTCCGGCACTCGTCTCCAGGAGCCCAAATGGATCTCGTAAATTGACATAGGCGCCTGAAGGCTGTTGTGAGTATGCCGCTGTTTCATCCATTCCCCGTCGTTCCATTCGTATTCGAGATCACAGACCCTCGAACCGGTTCGGGGAGAGATCTCCCATGAATTTGCGTACGGATCACCTTTTTCGACGGTATATCCCTGGTTGTTCGAGACGATTTGATATTTGAATATCGCGCCGTCCTCGAGGCCCGCAATGAATCCCTCCCAAATCCCCGAGCCGTCTTCGTGGAGTTTGAGCCCATGATTTGTCGGATCCCAGTTGTTGAAATCGCCGATAACGGACACCTGTTTTGCATTGGGCGCCCAGACGGCGAACTGAACCCCCGCAGCTCCGTCGTGCTCCGTGATGTGAGCGCCGAATTTCTCGTAGCTGTGGTAGTTATTACCTTCTCTGAAGAGGTGTATGTCGTAATCGGTCAGGAGGTTCGTATGGATCATTTTGTATTCGGTTTTCTTTACATTCTTTCGAGGCATAGTTACTCCTGTTTGGTTGCGCCGCCGTTTTTCTGAATGTCCGGTGAATCTCCGTGTTTGACCCGTCCTATGCGGCGGATTGGATTACATGTTCGATCCCCTTCACGGGTATTCTTACCCATTCGGGCCGATTGTTGAGTTCATAGCCGAGTTCATATACCGCTTTTTCCAGAAGGAAAATATGCAGTAAGGCTTCAAGCTCGGCACGGTCGTCGGGGATAAAGTGTGCACCGGCGGCCGTATCGAGATAGGCGTTCATGAATGCACTGCTCATCGCTTGAAAGAGCGGCTCGTCCCAGGATTCGAGATATTCAATATCCTCGTCTTGAAAGCTTTTTCGTAGAAACAGTGCACCGTAGGCCGCATAGTGAAATGATCGGATCATTCCGGCGACATCTTTGAACGGTGAATGTTTGACTTTGCGTTCATTTATTGAACGCGCCGGTTCGCCTTCGAAATCCATAATGATGAAATCGTCGCCGGTGTAAAGCACCTGTCCCAGGTGATAATCGCCATGTATTCGCGTCCGGGTTGCCGAAATCTCATGGTGAGTCAATCTGCCCAGAGTCTCGAGTATGGCGTTTTCCAGGCTCAGCACGCTCATTATGTGTTCCCCGACCCCGCCCGGCAGTGCGCCCTTGTTGCGCGAAAACGATTGAAACGTACGGTGAACCAGGTTTCGCATCGATTCGTAAAGCGCGTTTTGATACTGCATCGTAAACGGCTCCGGTGTAAATTCTTCTGTGCGCGTTGAGGATCCGAGGGCACGATGCATCTGGGCGGTCCGGATTCCAAGGAGCTTAACCATTTCCAGATACCGGTCTCCCAGGAATTCTTCAGCCTGTGAGGGCTCTTCGGGTGAAGAGAAAAGCGGTGAGACTTTGTCCGATGCCGGAGGGGGAGTATGCGGGCGCCGCAAAATGCGTCCGAAATACCCGATAACTTCATCGAGTGTATAGGTCCAGGCGTCGGCGGTACTTGTCACAAACCCCTGAAGCAGTGAAACGGTCATCGGGAGCCGGTCGGGGCATTGGTATTCGATTGCTCCACCAAATGGTGGGATCTGAGTGAAATCGGTCTGTTCGCTTAGAAATGAAATTATCTCGAGTTCCGGGTTCCTCCCCATCTCGAGCTTGCGATACAGCTTCATGAAAAACGAATTCCCGTATACAATCGAAGAATTACTTTGCTCTACTTTCAAAGCTCGTGCCGGCAGGGTGGTGTAGTTCCGTTGTGCGATTTCTCCAAACGCCGACCCGGGGATTCCCCGAAAGATGCCGGTATGCCCCGACACACCCCGACTTTCGGCAATGATCGCAAGTAACTCGGTTTGAAGTCGTTCATCCTGAGATCCGTCAAAGAGAACGCCGGCTTGTGAGTCGACTGAAATTCGGCAGATTACATGTTGCGGCACATCTTCCATCAGGCGGTCGGCGCGTGATCCCGTGGCGTAACAAATCGGCAGTAGATAGTGCTCGGGCGGATCATCGGAATAACTAACTTCAAGGATAAGTAGCCGGCCAATTGCCGGACCGCCAAAAATTGCATTCTCCCGAATGTCTATGCCGACAATTGTCTTTGATTTTCCACCAAACCATCGTGCGCTTTTCAAATAGTCGAAAAGGGCTTCCTTCTTGAATGTCGCAAGGAAATCGTCACTGAGAATGTTTTCCCAGCTTTTACCAACGGCGAGATCGGGTATGCTTCGGCTGATCATTAGAGCCCCTTCCGCTTGTATTGCAGACAAGTAGTTCGGTGTTGCACAGACGCCCTCGAATGGGTTGGGGTAAGATCCCTGATCGCAAGACTCTGAATGGCGCTTGTGGAAAACACCGATCGATATTCAGAGGTGGTTTGATTGCGAAACTTGGGCTAGCGCAAAAATGACTTCACATTTTTCGCTTGCTCTTGTTTGCGTATATCTTTGGTTCGACACGTTCACCACATCGCATTGAATCTCTTGAGCATAGCGCCGTTGCTATGGCTCTGCGAGATGCGCCTTTATATCCACAAAAATAGCTGCGCGAGAAAATGCAAATCCAATTCTACGCGAACCCTTACAGATAATAGTCGAAATCGACTTCTCGACGCAGCCGTCGGCGCAGACTGAAAATGTGCGCGGGCAATACATGCGGGTCGAGTTGGACATAGTTTCGTTCACCATTCCAGATGTACTTATCGTCGCTGATCAGGTCATGCATCAGATATGGTTGACCGGCATCCAGGCCAAAACGATGGATCGGCATATGTACCCATCCTGATTGGGTATGGTATGGATCGAGGTTTGCCACAACAAAAATGGCATTATCGCCGTCTTCGCTGATCTTACCATAAAAGAGCAGATATTCATTTTCGACGTCAAAGAATTCGGTGTTCCAGGTAGTCTGCAGGGCGGGATTCTCCCGTCGGGCGCGGTTCACGGCGGTAATCAGGTCTTCGAGGCTCCAGTCGATCGAACGGTCCCAGTTTTTTATCTCGAACTTCTCGGAGTCCTTGTATTCTTCCCGACCGGGTAAGGCGTCGTTGACACACAATTCGAATGCCGGGCCGTATATGCCGTAATTCGACGACAGTGTTGCGGCAAGCACAAGTCGTGTTATAAATGCCGGTCTGCCGCCGTACTGCAAATACTCTGGAAGGATGTCGGGCGTGTTGGGCCAGAAATTGGGACGGAAAAGATCCCGAGCCGGGGAGCCCGTCAGTTCGTTGAGGTATGATGTAATCTCGTGTTTCGAATTTCGCCATGTGAAGTAGGTGTACGATTGGCTAAACCCGATCTTCCCCAGCCTGTACATTACTTTTGGCCTTGTAAAGGCTTCGGCAAGAAACAATGTATTCTCATCTTTCTGTTTTGCCTGCCCGATTAACCATTCCCAGAATGCAAACGGTTTGGTATGTGGATTGTCCACCCGAAAGATACGGATCCCTTTATCCATCCAGAAAAAGAGTGCTCTGCGAAGCTCCATCCACAATTCGCGCCAGTTTTCGGTCTCGAAATCGATCGGCACAATATCTTCGTACCTTTTGGGTGGATTCTCCGCAAATTGAATGGATCCGTCGGGACGTTTCCTGAACCACTCCGGATGTTCTTTCACATAGGGATGGTCGGGGGCGCACTGCAACGCAATGTCCATGGCCACTTCCATGCCCAGCTCGTGTACCCTTTCCGTAAAACTCTCGAAGTCCTTCGGGCTACCCAGATCAGGATGTAACGCCGTATGGCCCCCTTCGTCGGCACCGATAGCCCAGGGACTCCCCGGGTCGGTCGGTTCCGCCTTGGGAGTGTTGTTTCGGCCTTTCCGGTTCGTTCTCCCAATAGGATGGATCGGCGGCAGGTAGACTACATCGAACCCCATACGCGCGATCTGGGGTAGTTGTTCTTCGCAATCCGCCAGGGTGCCGTGTTCGTTCTCGGCGCCGCATGAGCGGGGAAAGAGTTCATACCACGTGCTGAAAAGTGCTTTCTTTCGCTCGGCGTTGATCGTGTGCTCACATGATTTGCTTGAAAGCGATCGGTCGGCATAGGGATGTGCCAACTCGGCCACCGCACGATCTGTCGCGGCCTCGGCAGCCTCATCGTACCGCGTATTATCCCTGAATAGTTCGATATAGGTATCAATTCGTTGAGCGTCAATTTTTGATGCTTTTGGGCGTGTTTTTTCCAGCAGTTGCGCTCCCACCAGCAAATCCACAGGAACCTTCTGGTTGGCTTGAATTTTTTTACCGATATCTTTGTGCCAGGTAGCGAAATGGTCGATCCAGGCTTCGATTTCAAAGCGGTATGTGTGCAACTGTTCTATAGTGAAGGACGCTTCCCAGAGATCGTTTCCCAGGGGTTGCATTTCGATCTCTCGCGGGTCGCCGTCTGTCCGGTATCGAAGAACCGCCCGAATGACTTCGTGGCCGTCCGAAAAAACATCCGCTCGGGCCGTCACAGTTTCCCCAACAACCCGTTTTACCCCAAAAGCGCCGTCCATGATGCTGGGACGAACATTTTCGATAACGACACGTTTTCTTCCATCAATGTTGTCCGGGATCAATGTTTTCTCGGCTTTTCGGCGATCATCGACCATACGGGAGACCTCCTCTGGTGAGTACCTGCTTTTTGACGCTGTTTATATAGCAAGCATCGTGCCAAGCGGCAGGTCCGACAATGATAAAGATCGAACTACAGGTCGTCGGGCGAATCCGCACCATACTCGGGCGTATCCGCGGGAACGGATCGAGCGGCATCACTTGCCTTGTCGTACTGTTGTTCAGGTAATTGCTCCAATGCCACGAGAATATGTGCCGTCGCATGTTCTTTGTGGGCCTGATCAACCAGTTCGCCCTTTCCGGCCGGAAACTTCTGATGCTGCTGTAGATACTGTTCCACATCTATAGGATTTGCTTGCCCGGACATGTTATCGCTCCTTGCTGTATTAATATTCCGCAATAAGGCCGGTCACGTTCCTTTTCCGCCGTTTTCTATTTCTTGCTCCCTTAGCCCGATTTCGACAGTCGAAATCGGGCAACAGCTTACGTATTATGCCGTGAGTCGAAGTGTCGAAGTCGGGTTAGATCCATTTTTTCTTTGAAAACAACCACCGGCTCTATGTAAAATCAAGAAGCCGCCGAGGATTATCATGCTTTTGATTCGGAATAATGCAGGACGGGTAAGTACGGTCATCTGGACATTCCTCCGATCGTATTTTTCATTGTTGGCATACGAGGGACATAGATTGGTATTTATCGGGAAAGGCAAATATTTGAGGGGGGTTTCTCCGGGATTGTATCGGCACCACTGTATCTGATTGATTTATTGGAACTGCTCCGGCGGGCAGGGAAAAAATGAAGAAACAACAGCTCCGCAAACAGCAGGGAAGGCTTTTCACTCAATGATTCACTGGATTGCACGATGGTTTTTCACCCCTGGAATATCTCACGTTGATCCTGTCCGACAGTGGAGACTGAACGCATTCTATCGACTTCTCAGCGTCTTTTTGCTCTTCTGCATGGCGCCGGTTGCGGTGGTTCTTGGTATGCTGCGGTGGTGGAATTTTCTGGGGTTCACGATAGCATCCATAATGACGTTTATTCTCGTTTTCTTTTTGTTGAGAAGAAAACGGTTGGCCACGGCCGTATATGTTTTCAACGCCATCGGGGTAATAACCGTCGCTGTGGTTATGGCGGCTTTTCACCTGAACGATCCGGCCTATATTCTGTTCTATGTAGTCCTGCTTGCGGGGATCTTCCTTGGCCTTCGTCATGCTCTTATCTGGACGGTGATATGCACATCCACACTTCTCGGGCTAACGGCTTTCTATGAATGGATATTAATACTTCCTCCGGCAGAAACCTTTGCGGGAGGAATTCGCCCAGCCCGATCCTCGACCACTCACGTATCTACCGCGCTCAATCTGATCTGGATTGCCGTTTTCATCAGTTGGGTATTTCAAAGCTACTTTGCCGAACTACTTGGGAGAATCGTCGAACATAACAGTGAGCTGGAGGAAGAAATCGATCTCCGTAAGCGGATTGAGCAGTCGCTAATTCAATCTGAATCCCGGTATCGGACGCTTGTGGATACTTCCTTGCAGGGACTTGCGATTTTTCAGAATGAAAGAATTGTATTCTGCAATTCCTCGTTTGCCGAAACGGTCGGATATACCGTCGAAGAGGTGGGTGCGCTTTCCGGGAACGAGGTGAGGGCACTTGTTCACGAAGAACACCGAGACCACCTGTTCAAGCCCGATAATGCCCCGGTTTCCGGGAGCGGTCGGTTGACCTTCCGAGAAGCAATGCTCTATGACCGCAATAATGAAATCCGATGGGTGGAGGCTTCCGCCGTCCATACTTCCTACAAACAGTCTCCCGCGGTTCAGATCACTACAATAGATGTAACCGATCGAAAACTGGCCGAAGAACACCGAGTCAGGCTCGAAGAACGTCTTCGACAGGCGGAGAAGATGGAAGCGATCGGACAACTCGCCGGCGGCGTTGCCCATGATTTCAATAATCAGCTTACCGGCGTGATAGGGTATGCGCAGATGCTTCGGCGGAAAGCCGGCGATAATCCGATGGCAAAAGAATACTGCACGCGTATTCTGAAAGCGGTTGAGCGATCATCCGGGCTCACTTCACAACTCCTTGCGTTTGCCAGAAAAGGCAAGTACCTGTTGGTTGAAGTGGATATGCATGCGACTATTCATGAAGTTGTCAGCATGCTCAAACACAGCATCAGTAAACAAATCATTATACGGGAACAGCTCGAGGCCGATCCGCATTTCACGAAAGGTGATCCTACTCAACTGCAAAATGCTCTTCTCAATCTTGCGCTCAATGCATGTGACGCCATGTCGGATGGCGGAGAGATCACGTTTTGTACAAAAACGGTAGAATTCGATCAAGCGATGTGCACGGGGTTACCCTTCAATGTCGATCCGGGAAAATACCTTCGGGTTCGTGTACACGACACCGGGAGCGGAATGGACGATTCCGTCATACGACACATTTTCGAGCCCTTTTTCACCACTAAAGAAAAGGGAAAGGGCACGGGGATGGGGCTTGCCGCGGTATACGGCACGGTTAAAAACCATCGTGGCACAATCGAAGTGGAAAGTGCGCCCGGTGAGGGAACGACGTTTACCATTCACCTTCCTCAGCCGATATGCAGTTCCCATCCCAGTCCGATTGGTGAAATTCCCAGTCCGAAGTCAATGTTGTAGGTCCAGCTTTCGAGGAAAATGCCGCAAAGCCATTCCGCGGAAACGATTCCTCATTCGTACACAGTGGGAAAAACCGTCGCCCTGGGTATGAAGCAAACCGGTAACTGCGAGAATTGTGAAAAAGGCACCAATTATTGCCGACCCAATCAGTAACCGTCGTGCGGAATTGGGGAGCGGGTCCACGCGGAGTATTGTAGAGACGTCGGACATTTCTGCCTCGGGGGTTAGTGGCATTCAGGTTCTTTGCACAATATATTGCCGGTCTATGGCACACATCACACATACTCCAGCCTGCCTTACTGAGCAGCCCGGTCCTTGTAGAAACCTCTGAAAGACTCGATTTTCAGCAACTCGCAGCGAATTTTTGCGTTCGTCAAAGCAACTTTTCGTGACGGCTTCAGCCCGATATACTTCCGGAGCACTTTGTGTTCTCCGAGAACCCATGCCGTTGTCCCGCTGCAGTGATTCTTCAGGAAATCTCCAAGCCTTTTATAAAGATCAATAATCTGGGATTCGGTCTGGAGGCGTTTGCCGTATGGTGGGTTGGTGATGATTGTCCCGTCGTTGAAATCCGGGCCGGCGTCGAAGGGTACCTTTTTCAGGTAAATCCGGTCTCCAACGGGAAGTTGAGACAGATTTTCGATCGCGGCATCCACCGCTCGCCCGGAAATATCCGATCCGGAGATCAGTCCCGGGGGAAGAGGACGGATTCCTTCATTGCAGGTTTTTTTGACCTTTCGCCATAGCGGCTGGTCGAACTCTGGAAGGCTTTCAAAGCCGAATCTCTTTCGCAGATATCCCGATGGAATCCGGCAGTACGCCATTGCGGCCTCGGCAAGCACTGTCCCCGATCCGCACATGGGATCCCAAAGCGGTCTGTCGCCGGTCCAGCCGCTTATTCGTACGCACGCAGCCGCAAGGGTTTCCTGCATAGGGGCGGTCACGGATGCCACCCTGTAACCTCTCTTGTGCAAGGGCTCTCCCGATGTATCGACACTGATTGTCGCTTTGTTTCTGTCGAGGTACAGAAACAAACGAAGGTCCGGATTACGTGTATCGACATTGGGACGTTTTCCGAATTTTTCGTTAAAATAGTCGGCTATGCCGTCCTTGAGACACTGTGCGGCATACAGGGAGTGAGTAATGGAGCTGTTCATCACCGCCGCCCGTATTGCAAAAGTAGAGGTAAGAGGGAGTAACCGATTCCAGGGAAGCTGCGCGGCGGTTTTTTTCAGGTAACGGTCACTATGACAGTCAAACGTTACAAGCGGCGCCAGAATTCTTCCCGCCAATCGAGACGTGTAGTTTATTCGATACAGGGCTTCTGTATCGGCTGAGAAATGAACCCCGCGGTATACTCGACGAGTGTTTTCCGCCCCTAAACCGCGAAGCTCCTCGTCGCACATTTCCGCCAGCTCGTCTGTTGTCTGAGCGAAATAGATTCCATGCTTACGGTATTCGAAGGATCGATCATCCTGGTTTTTTTTCCTGCTTTGCAATTGATCACCTACTTGGGAGTTCGGGGACAAAAATCGTAATTGCGGCGAGTATCGAAGGTTCCGATACAAACCAGACTGCCACGAATATAATCTGAATTCATCGATTCTGAGTGAGTGAGGTGCTAAAAACATAATGATTGATCAAGTGTATCGATGCGTTCAAAAAAATAAAAATACCTTCTTCCCCTCCGGCCTCTGTGCATCCGAAGTCTGCATTTATCATTCATCTCTCAGATTGGCGCCCGAAGTAATGCCCTGCACTCTCTGTCAGGCCCGAAATACTTTCAGTCATCGAATTGGCTTGTTTTGAAAAAAGTAATCAACTATTCTTACTTGGTGAGCGGATAGCTGTCCGGAAAGGCATTGCCTCAGCAGACGAAAACCGGGAAACCGGGCATTTATGCGGTACGCTCTATCATAATCTCCGCGGGATACGCCGGATCAACACCCGCCTCTCATGTTTTTCCAGTTGTTTTCAAAGCTTTTTCGGGAGTGTGGTATCCAGAAGAATAACGAAAGTAGACGGCAAATGGCGCCACAAATTCGCGGATGGACTCTCCTTTCAGATAACTACGAAAAGGCTATATCGGCAATTCAAAAGGCGACCTCACGGGGAATCAACCATCTACAGCTATCTCATCATCTGGTACATAAACTGAAGCACCTCGAAGACCCGGCAAAACGAGCCGGGATCAATTTTCTGATCGATACAGCTCACGCGGAGGGAATCGAAGAGGTCTGCATATGGGATCATTCTCTGTATTGGCCGGGCTACTATCCCGATCGATTCAAAACCGGTCCCGGGGGCACACTCGATCTCGATAATGAGGATTTCTGGGATTGGTTCCGCCGGGATTATAAACGCCTGCTGGAGCTGGCGCCTGAGGCAGACGGAATTGTACTGACCTTCATCGAAACCGGCGCATTGATTAGCCGACAACACTCCAATATCCATATCACGGATGCCGAGAAGTTGGCCCTGCTCATCGACACAATCGCCCCAATAGTGTCGGAAGAGTACGGTAAGAAATTGTACATAAGAACGTTTATCTATTTTCATTCTGAATTGCGCGAAATACTGAGATGTCTCGAATTGATATCGTCTCCGGGAATAACGGTAATGTGTAAAGAGGCTCCACACGATTTCATAGTGACCCATCCGGTGAATTTCTGGGTCGAAAAAGTCCCGTTTCCCGTCATAGTCGAGTTCGACTGTGCCCATGAATTCAATGGACAAGGGGTGACCGCGAGTCTATTCCCTCATGTTCATGCCTCCCGATGGAAGCACTACCAAAATCTTGAAAATGTAATTGGGTATACCGCGCGGGTAGATCGCTACAAGGAATCGGTGATTATTGGTAAACCGACCGAGGTGAATTTTCACGCCTTGAAAAGTGTGGCCGAGGATCCGGAGCGCTCCACCGAAGCGATCGTAAATACTTTCATAGAAGAAAACTATGGTGAGAAAATGGTGGAGTGGATAAAGGAACCATTCATCAGAGCGTCCGAGGTGATCACTTCGGTGTATTACACGCTTGGCCTGCCCCTGAATACCCATTCTCATTTGAGTTTTACCGATATCTGGGGATACACGGGACTTGTATCAGGGAGATGGATGGAAGTGCCCGAGGTTACGATCGAACACGATGTAAACAAAAAATTTCACATCTGGAAAGATATCGTGAATCATTTGGCATCTGCCGAGATAAAGGCAAACGAGGGATCTCTCGGACGGGAGATACTCAATGAAATCCGTCTTCGCGGGTGGATCGATACGGATGAGCGAATGAACGGAGAATACCTGGAGTACATACGTAGAGAAAAGGATTTCGGCATCGATCTTGCCCGGACGCTACACGAAAGAATCGTTGCCTCAAGAGATCACTGGGAGGATCCGGCGCTTTTCAGCGAATTGGAACTTCTGTTCCATCGAACCGTGCTCTCGGCTTGTTTGTTCCGAGATGTAGCCGTGGCATATTTCGGATCTCGGGTGTGGCGGCGTGGTCCACGGTATCAAGACAATCAGTTACACACCGCTATTCAGGAAGCCGTCGATCGGGGTACCCAATTAGCCTTTGAGATCAGTCGAGGTTCTACAAAGAGCCATGCGGCGTCATACAACTGGCATGCCGACGGAGTTCGGGCTCTGGGGTACTTCGAGGCGATCAAGCAAGACATTTTACAAGGCGAATACCGTCGGCACATCCACCCCGACACCAATACATCCCATGACCATCGCCGGTTAGAGTATGATGATACTGATGTGTTTCATCATAGGAGCCCTCAGCGAAGGAGTCTTCCTGGACCCACCGGTACTCTTTTGTTTCCTGATCAGTAGTCGGGGGTGTCAAATCGGGGGCTAGCCCGGGTTTCGCAATCAACTCACGGCATTCCGCGTAAGCCGGCGCGCGATTCATTGTAGAAAAATGCTCAAGGTATCTCCCCGGATGGTTTTTCCGTGGGATAGGCATTTGTGGCAGAAACCGGTCGTCGCCACAAATGCCCCTGTCTCGAAGTTCTGCATCACCGTATGCCACTTACAACCGGCAGAGTCTGCACTGGGCGGCCGTCTCGTTCGAGCCGAACAACGTACAGCCCGCCGGCCGCGTGGAGTTCCGTATTGAACCGGCCGGGACCCCGGAACTGAATATCGTGAATCAACGCGCCACGAGCGTTATATATTGAAACGGTATACCCAAGCCGATCCGGCACCTCGATGTGTAATCTGTTCTCGATGACCACAAGGGCAGGCTTGAGGTTATTCGAACTCATTCGAGGTGCGGCCGGTACAACGGGGGTCACATCAAGTCCCATTGGGACGCGCAGCAGTGAGTTTGCATCGTCTCCATTTTCGTCGAGGATTCGAATCCCAAAATGGTTTCCTCCGCTGTTTTCCTTCAGTCTCGCGATAATCAAGTTGGTAGATTGATCCAGTTGAACGGACTCAGTCACGAGTTCGCCGCCACCATCCCATCCTTTGACCGATGCTATCTCCGTCCCGTTTACCCACAGGTTGAGGTCGTCGTCATGGCGAAGTGCGAATTTCACCTTGGCTGAGCTTTTCAGGATTTCGAGCGCAAAACAGGCATAGAACTGATCCCGGGACTTTTCGGCAACCCACAAATCCTCGGGGTTATACGTGGCGGTCCATTCATATTCGACATCACCAACCCGCATGGACTGTCCGTCGGTTACCGTGGTTGGCGCACCGCAGTCGGGCTCACCGTTGACAATAGGCAGATATGGAGAGGTCCCGTCCTTTAGCACAAGCAATGTTTTGATATAACCGGGAGGAAGCAGCTCCGCCTCCTGTTCGGTGACAAACAGCGTCGCCTGAGCCGAGAACCGTGTTCCTTCATGTTCAGTAACCGCCTTAACAATATATGGTCCTCCCTCCGTGCTGTTCGCCTGGAACAGACCCTCGGGTGAAATCAATCCTCCATCCGTGATACTCCATTCGGCAGGTGCCTGAATCTGTACAGGACGGTTCACCACGTCCACTCCGGTGACTGTGAACTGTATCGTCTCATTGGGTTTTGCGGTGGCTGTGCCGGGAATGATGCGGATTCCGGATACGGGCAACCGTGAAAAGGGGAATTCGGTTCCCAGTGGATTCCGCCGGTCTACATCGAGAGAAGGCCAGACTATTTCGCCATTTCTTTGACGGTCCAGATCTTCGCATGCACCGAACTCATTTGAGTTCAGGTCGAGCCACAGCGTTATGCGTCGGTACTCCTCATTAGTAAGAGTCACTCTCGTTTTATGTTTCTCTTCAAGTACATCGATCAGTTTCGCCTCGTGGGCGCCGAATCTGAGGGGAGTGGTGCGTGTGCCGCCAATGATCTTTTTCATATGGTCCCCACGGGCGCCGGGGTATCCGAAAGCGTACGACTCAAGGCTCTTGTACGTCATATCGGGACCGTTGCCTTCCCGGGTGTGGCATTCAACACACTTATTCTGAAAGAGCGGTTTCACGAGTCGATGGAAATTGAACGGTATTGCTCCATCCACTACTTCCGGTCGAAGAGATGAGGGAGGGCGGCCCATAGCCGAGGGGTTCGGGTTGGCGGGAGTGGCGGTCCATTTGTCCTCATGGCAACCAAGGCAACTGAGTTGTTCACCGGGATGCACGTAGGTAATGGATCTCATCGAGTGAACCGCCATCCCTTTTTCATCCAGCAACTGAAAGTAGACGGCTTTCTCTATTGGGGCTTCGCAATAGACGCTGCCATCTTCTTCGACAGGCACGATTCCCAGCGGCATGCGCGCAAGGGACTCGGACGCAAACCCGATTTTGGGTTTGTCTTTGCTGGGCGTCATCTTTGGGAAGACCTGAACGATTCTCATCCATTTGACCTGTACGGAATCAGGAAGCGGCGCGTCGGATATGCGAACATTGTTGATGCTTATTGTGGCCGGCTGGTGGTCGGGCATGCCGCTGCGTTCGCCCTGCCAGGTTTTTGGGGACATTTGCGGATAGCTCCGGGATTTTAACGGTATCGGATCTACAGGACGAAAGTCCTCGGAAGATGATTCATAGATTAGATCACGGTTGCTGAATTTGTCAATTAAATAGACGCCGGATTGATAGTTGCAGAGATAGAAATCCTCGCTCAGCGGCCATGCCGTACCATAATCACCGGTGCTTTTATCGTGTGACATCGGTCCGTCGGTTATCTTATTGACCTGGGAAAGAACGTTGTCGTCGGGAATTGATAGATCGAGCATAACCAAGGCCCCGAACGCTTCGCCGTGATGAGGCCCCGAGGTAGCGATGTACTTGTTCGGTGCATCCGGTATAGCGCGAATATTCATTTCCGCAAACGGGCGTTTCATTTCGCCATTGATCCAGTTTGATCCTGTCGCCGTGCTGTGTGGAGCAGGATAGTTCCCATGATACGACCGGGGATCGGTGCCGTCCGGATTGCAGTGCCAGATATGATGGGCTATGCAGTCCGAACGATCCACATAATCCCATCGTGTGTATACGAGTCGTCCATCGTTGTCGACACTTGGTTGCCATTCATTGGTTTCGTGCCAGTCGATACAGTACAGGTCCGAACCGTCGTCCTTCATTGAAAAGAGCGTGTAGGTCGGGACTTTTCGCCCGTGACATCGTCCGTACCCGCCACGTCGGGTTGAAATAAATACCACTCTTCCATTCGGAAGGTGGCAGGGATCGAAATCGTCGTGCGGTCCATCGGTAAGCTGCTTGAGATTGGAGCCGTCGAGGTCGACTCGGAAAATGCTGAAGGTCAGCTCCGGTGTCCATTCCGTTTTGCGCTTGGCAGGCTCAGTCCAGGAGAAGAACACGGTTTGGGCATCGAGTGATAGTTCCGGGGACAGAAACCCGCCACCGTTCAGGCTTTGGCCGGCCAAACGTCCGTTTTTTACGGTCGCATTTTCCACTATATCGATTTTCATGGGATTGTCTCTGAAATTCTTGAGGAGAAAAAGACCACCTCCGAATCGCGCGTTGAATCCGTAGTATTGATCGCACATGTGCTGTCCACCCCCATGGCCGGAGCAACAGATGTCGCGTTCGACGAAGATCAGGTCATCGAAATCGAGAAGGGGATTATCCATAGCCGCCTGCCTTCGAAGAGCACTGACTTCCTGGAAAAGGGTTACCTGGTTTTGTGCCACGGCTTTTGCCATGGAACGGGTCTTTGCACGAGCGCGGATTTCGGCAAGTTTCTCGCGGCGGGAGTCAACATCGAGACCGAGCTGGGAAAGCTTTTCCAGCAGAGCCTCAGTCCGACGAATCACGATATCGACAGGATCATTGTCGGTGGGAAGAATCCGGGCCTGATTGTCCAGCATGGGATCGGGCACACGAAATTTCCCCATTCCGGCGCTGCGCTCCTCTTCTATTTTTTGCGTCAACTCGTGATATTGGGACTCCCAGTTGGCGCGTACAGTGCCCGAGAACTCGCGAGCGAACAGAGGACTACCGCTGGAAAGGATCAGAAAGGTTATTGCGAGTTGTACCCGATTCATAAGCCAATTATCTCCCATTGTCGCTCGGACCGCCGTTTTTCCATTCCTGGGTTTAACTATTTACCTCATTTTACGCGCAGATGGTAGATTTATCTATGGAGGATAATTCTTTGATATGGAAAATAGTGTCAGAAGCAACATCGCACGGCTGCAATCCGATCTGTTCGGATCATTCCATTTGTCGGCAGGTGCGCGTGCCGCTCTCGGGGATGAATCCGTCGTACTTCCTAATTCGAGAGTGTTTCGCGGAACGACAGCCGAAGGAGATATTGCGGTAACCAAAGTCGGGCCGTTCCCACGAGAATCCTTTGGGTGGCGGGCAGCGGTCGTGCCGGATATAACTCGTGAGCCGATATCCGTTCTCTTTGCCGGTTCGGGCTGCTGGATTCGGGGGTGTGAAGTATCACGACGCGGGTCGAGAATCTGCTCGATAGAAATGGTGACGGCTGGTGATGCGTGGTACATGCAGGAAGGAAAACGGTTCCTGCTTCGGCCGGGTCAGGTGTTTCTTCTTCACCCCGGCCTGAATCACTCCTACGGAGTCGGCCCGTCGGGATATCTCTACAAGCGATTCGTGAATGTCGGTGGTCGACTGCTGGAGCCTCTCTTAGCCTCCCTGGGGCTACATGATTGTGATCTCTTATCGCCGAAATTGCCCGGTGAAGCCCAAAGACAACTCAAAAGAATAAAGGAACTGACTCTTGCCCGCGGTTCTCGACATCGCCGGAAAACAGGGGCCGCACTCTATGAGCTTCTCCTGCTCCTGAGCGAATTTGGGGATACGACCGACTATCCACGGGAACTGAGGCAAGCCATGGAATGCTTGCAGAACGATACTCGTCGCCAATGGAGTCGGGATGACCTCTGCGCGGCTGTGGGAGTAAACCCCACTGCGTTACATCGTCTGTTTTCACGCCATCTGCAAACAACACCTCTTAAATATTGTATGGACCTGAAAATCAGGGAAGCCATGACGATGCTTCAGTCTTCTACCCTTCCGGTAAAGCAGATCGCCATGAATCTCGGTTTCCCGGACCCGCTCTATTTCTCAAAGGTTTTTTCTCGGCACACCGGGATGTCACCGACAAACTTCCGTCGAAAACGTATCACCTGATCCAATCACTGATAGCGTTTCCCTTTGTAGTCCAGCCATCCGTCAATGTGTATACCTACCGGATCCTGGTGAGTCCAATGGATAATTCCTCCCTTGTCGTTCCATTCGTATTCGCCGAAAAACCTCAACATGGTTCCAGATTGCGGAGCCGGAACACGAGGGGCGAGATCGATGTTGTGGGCGACCAATAGTGTCTGAAGGTTCAAGAGTTCTACGATGAATCTCTGATGACGTGAGCCTGCCGTGTCGTCGGAAAGAATAGACGTTATCCGTCCTTCCTGCAGTACCTGGATGTTGGATTTGCCGCCGGCGAAGGCGTCTTCCAGAACCGTAAGCGGAGTGAAACCGTCATTTTCGACGGGAGAATCGGGCGTGGTGGAGCTACAGTGAATTGCATGGAGCAGAAATAAGCATAACGCCGGGCGGCAATAGAGTATCCGACAAAGAGTCTTTTCTCGATTGGTCCCAGCGGCCCACATCAGCTTTCTCCGTTACTCTTCGGAGAGTGTCTTTTCAGAACCTCCGCCAATGCTTCGACATCGATGGGCTTGGTGAGGTAATCATCCATTCCGGCTTCCAGACATCTCTCCCGTTCTCCCTTTACAACGCCGGCCGTGAGGGCGACAATTTCAGAGCGGTTTCCCCCCTCTTCTTCGATACGACGGATTGCTTTGGTGGCGGCGTATCCGTTCATTTCCGGCATCTGGACATCCATCAATATCAACGTGGGGAAATACTCCCGGTATATCCGTACCGCCGCTCTGCCGTCGGCCGCTTCGAGCACTGTTGATGATGGGGCAAGCTTTTTCAGCAGTGTTCTCAACAACACCATGTTCAACCGGGCGTCTTCCGCAATTAGAATAGTAGCGGCTCCGCTTCCCTCCGTGTGCCCGCCATTGCTTTCAAGTGCTTCGCGGGGTGAATCGATGGGAGGATCCTGAATCGGGACCGGCCTTCTGTTGAGTATCGCATTGCGCAGGTCGCGGTTTTTGACAGGTTTGACCATGCGATTGGCAATTCCGAGTTCTCGGCATTTATGCTGAATTTCGTTATCGTCGCCTGAACTGTGCAAGAGAACCACCGGCTGTTCTTCGGAACTGAGACAAAGATCGTTTCGTATCTTATCCACCATTTCGATACCGTCCATAAACGGCATGTGCAGATCGGTCAGGACGAGGTCGAAGCGTCCCGCCCCGCGGATTTTCTCGAGTGCATCGATTCCGTTCGCGGCCGATACCGTCTGGATATCCCACTGTGAAAGCGTCCTTTGCAATATGAGACGATTGCCCGCATTATCGTCGACCACAAGGACTCTCCCGGTTCCGGCAATTGGCACTTTCTCGAAAATGGATTGTCCGTTTTCGAATGGTTTGTTTAGAGTAAAGGTAAAGCGACTTCCCGCCCCCGGAGTACTCTCCACCTCAATGCGACCGCCCATTTTTTCGGCCAGCCTGTTCGAAATGACCAGCCCGAGTCCAGTCCCGCCAAACTTCCGTGTAGTCGAGGTATCGCCTTGAGAGAATGCCTTGAAGAGTCTGGAGCGGTTTTTGTGAGATATGCCGATTCCCGTGTCGCGGACCGAGAAAGTGAATGATCCCAGCCCGTCGGACCGAGATGGCGTGAAAACAACTGATAGCTCAACCTCTCCTGATTCGGTGAACTTAACGGAGTTGCTCAACAGGTTTGTGAGGATTTGTTTGAGCCGAATCGGATCGACGGTTATGAACCGGGGCAGATCGGGCGGGATGTCGAGGAGTAGTTCGAGTCCCTTCTGAGAAGTAGAGTACTTTACCATATCCGCGGTCGTTTCCATCAGCTCAATCAGATCGGTTTTCAACTCTTCAAGTTCGATTTTTCCGGCCTCGATCTTCGAGAAATCAAGGACATCGTTGATGATATCCATCAGAGAGTGAGCCGAGCTTGCGGAGTTCTGAGCATACTCTCGTTGTTCCGGGGTCAAATTAGTTGACAAGAGCAGGTCGGTGAAGCCCAGGACCGCGTTCATGGGTGTGCGGATTTCATGACTCATGTTTGCGACAAATTCACTTTTTGCCGCATTTGCCATTTCCGCCTGTGCCGCCATTTCATTTGCCCGAGTCGTCATTTCTTCAAGATGAAGGTTTGTTTCAAGCAACTGCTGTTCGGCTTTTTTGCGTTCGGTAATATCCCGCGCCACGGCAATGAACGACTTGGGCGCCCCGTCCTCGTCTCTGAGCAGTGCCCCGTTCGAGAAATGTCGGTGAATACCGCCGTTCTTGTCAATCACGCGGTAGTCGACGCCGTCCTTGTTTTTGTTTCCCGCCAAAATGGACTGCAGGAACTCATCGCATGCCTTAACGTCGTCGGGATAGACAAATTGGTTGAAGTGCTTCCCGGCGACTTCCTCGGGTGTATGCCCAAGGTACTCCGTCCAGTTCGGACTGACGTATGAGAAACGGCCGTCCGGAGTCAGGCTGTAAATGATATCGCCGGCATTCTCCACAAAGGTACGGAATTTTTCTTCGCTCTCTTTCAGCGCTCTTTCGGCTTGTTTTCGTTCCGTGATATTGTAGAGAGTCGAAAGCAGATACTGCTTATTGTCGATGTCTATAAGACGTGAGAACATGATCGTGGAGAATGTCGATCCGTCGCGTATTCTAAAATCCATTTCCAGATCGCGCACGAACCCTTTTTGACGAATATAGGACATGATCAGCCGACGGTCTTCGTCCGAAAAAAGATCAAGCTCGAGTGAGTTTTTGCCCACGATCTCTTCTCTGGAATACTGCGAGTAAGTACAGAAAATGTCATTTACCTCCACAAATGTCCCGTCCTCGGCAAGGGTAAGGGAGATGGGGAGCGGAGAGTCGTTGAAGATTGTCCTGAACTTATCTTCCGCTTCTGATAGTGCCTTCTCGGCCGCTCTTGTTTCGGTTATGTCCGTGTGTGAGCCGGCCATTCGGTATGGGGCTCCCGATTCGTCACGGAGCGCTTCGCCGCGTGCCCGAATCCAGCGGTAGGTACCGTTTTTGTGTCGGAGGCGGATTTCTATATCGTACACCTCGATCGAGCCTTTGAGGTATTGTTGAACATATTCCATGGCGCGAGGTTTGTCCTCGGGGTGCAGAAGACTTTCAAACGTGGAAAACGCATTCCGCAATTCATCATCGGCATATCCTAACTGTTCCTTCCATTTCGGTGAAAGGAACAGCGAGCCGTCCACAAGATTCCAGTCCCACATTCCGTCGTTGCTGCCTTTGGCCGCAAGCATGTACCGTTCTCGGGTCTTTTCCAGGTTTTGAAGCATATCCTTGTACAGGGAACAAACATCCTTGATGTCCGGTTTTTCAAGCATCTCGACAGTTTCCGCTATCCAGAAGAGCAAGAAACGACCCTGGTCGGGCTGTACGCGTACTTCGTATGTTTTGTTCCGCCTGGGGCATGGGAAACTGAATGCAGCCGGTTCTCCTTCGTGGATTACTCTGAGATACATATCCCAGCGCTGAAAATGCCTGATACAGTCCGAATCGGTAATGTCCGAGGCCATCGTGTCGATCAGTTGCTCCTGAGCAAGGCCCAGAATGCGTGCAAACGCGGGATTCGCATCTATAATACGGAAATCGGGCGGAGTCGTGTCGGTACCCGGAAAGAATTCGCTACGGGCGAAACCGAACGGGGAAAGTTCAAGAGCATTTCTCGAGTCGGTGTGCACAGCGCCGTCTCCATGAGAGTTTTGTGAAGAGTGAAGCCTCTCGGAGCTACATTTTTCGCTTGCTCTTGTTTGCGGATATCTTTGGTTCGACACGCTCACCACATCGCGTTGCATCTCTTGATTGAGCATAGCGCCGTCTCTATGGCCCTGCGAGATGCGCCTCGATATCCACAAAAAATAGCTGCGCGGGAAAAGGCAAATTTGTCTCTACTCCAACCCTTAGGAGTCGTAACGAAATAACCTCTCCATTCTCGCTTGATCTCAAGTCG
>CAYFVL010000043.1:0-27277 GCA_964346405.1 uncultured Fibrobacterota bacterium | reverse complement strand
ATCTCGGCCACCTCAGAATACGGGATTCACCAAACAGATGACGAATCGAGGAGACCTCAACCGTCCTGAGACATCACGGCTTCTTCCCATTCGTATGCGTATGGCTGAACACGGAAAAAACGAAAGTTTTCAGGACTATTTTGGGCAAAAAGTAACAAATCGGCTCTATTCGGCAAAACTTCTTAGTCGCAGCAATTAATTTAAGGTAGTTTGTGGAAATGGTTTGCCTGGGGCGGGTTTTCTCCAGGTTCAGTATCCTTCCTTCTCTGAAGAGGCGGAGAAATTCGGTTCCGCTGGTGTTCAGCCCGTTCACGGGAGTGTGCCGCGCTGAACCAGGTCGAAGTTACGGGGTCCACGGGTTTTTAATGCGCTTAGCGCAGCGAGCGGAGAATGCGCTCCGCTTTGCCTCGATCCCACTATTTCTCGGATGCAGCTCGGGTTTTGAATCAAGAGTATAGAGTATAATGAATGTAAGGCGAAGATATGGACGAGAGATGGCTGACGGTTGACGACATCCGTAAGTATCTGAATGTCACCAACGAGACGGTTTACAAGTGGATCGAAAAACGGGCCATGCCCGGTCATCGCGTGGGCCGCCGTTGGATGTTCAAGCAGGATGAGGTGGATGCATGGGTGCGTTCAGGCGGTGCGGCTGAAAAATCAAATGCTCCTGACGCCGGATAGTAGTGAGTGAATATGGCCGAACCGATCAACGACAAAATAAAGCGATCTTTGCTTGCAGGCGGAGAGCTGTACTACCGTCTAATCTTGTTGGTGGGGGGAACCGGTTCAGGCAAAACCGGCGTACTCCGGAGCCTTGCCCAAGAATTCGAAACATCCGTCATAAATGTGAATCTGGCGATCTCACGCGAGCTTCTTGAGCTGACACCAAAGCAGCGATCACTTCGGTTACCGGGTATTATCGATCAGATCGTAGATCAACCTCAAGGACCGGTGGTGCTGGATAATCTCGAGATCCTTTTTGATAAGGACCTCAGGTTGGATCCTCTACGATTGTTGCAGAGCATCTCGAGAAATCGGGCCGTGGTGGCCTCTTGGAATGGGACAGCTTCCGGGGGAAATCTTTTGTACGCCGAAACAGGTCATCCCGAGTACCGCAGTTATGACTCGGTCGATGCATTGATCGTCAACATGGACGGAACCGCCTCAATCGATGCGGCTGAGAAGAAAAGAGAGGGACAAGCATGAAATATGGAGATCTAATCCATTTCGACCCGATAGAATCGGTTGTTCAACTGCGCGATGCGGATAAGTCGAGCGCCGCTCAACATCTGGTGGATACCTATGTCATTTCTGAAGAAATGGCGGAGCGACTTACACAGCTCGTTATCCCGCAAATGCAGTTCGATCAGCCGGTCGACAACAAGGGGATTCTGGTGGTCGGGAATTATGGCACCGGCAAATCGCACCTGATGTCGGTAATCTCCAGCCTTGCCGCCGACACTTCTCCCCTGGATAATGTTAGTCACGCCGGCGTCCGCAAGGCGGCCCAGCAGATTGCCGGGCGATTCAAGGTTATTCGCACCGAAATTGGAGCCACAACCATGTCCTTGCGTGATATCCTGGTGGCCGAATTGGAGGAGAGCCTTGAAAACTTCGGCGTAGAGTACGTTTTCCCCGATGCCGGAACCATCACCAGCCATAAGCGTGCGTTTGAGGACATGATGGAGAAGTTCGGGCAGGTGTACCCTGATCAGGGACTGCTGCTGGTGGTAGATGAGCTTCTTGACTACCTGCGAACTCGCAAGGACCAGGAGCTTATCCTTGATCTCAATTTTCTCCGCGAAATCGGTGAGGTTTGCAAGGATTTGCGCTTTCGTTTTATGGCTGGTGTCCAGGAAGCGATTTTCGACAGCCCGCGTTTCGCCTTTGTCTCTGATAGCATCCGGCGGGTAAAGGACCGTTTCGAACAGATCCTGATCGCCCGAAACGATGTGAAATTCGTTGTGGCCGAGCGCCTGCTCAAGAAGACTACCGAGCAGCAAGCAAAGATCCGCGACTACCTGATACCCTTTGCCAAATACTACGGCAGCCTCAACGAACGCATGGACGAGTTTGTCCGGCTTTTCCCGGTGCATCCCGATTACATCGACACCTTCGAGCGGGTCACCGTGGTGGAAAAGCGCGAGGTGCTCAAGACCCTGTCCATGGGCATGAAGAGCATTCTCGGCAACGATGTGCCTCAGGCAGAACCCGGTCTGATTGCCTTCGACAGCTACTGGAACACGCTCAAGCAGAACGCCTCCTTCCGCGCCATTCCCGAGATACGGGCGGTCATCGATTGCAGCCAGGTGCTGGAATCCCGCATCGAAAACGCTATCACCCGCAAGCAATACAAACCGATGGCACTGCGACTGATTTATGCGCTGTCCGTCCACCGCCTCACCATCGGCGACATCTATGCCCCCATGGGCGCATCAGCCGCAGAACTGCGCGACCGCCTCTGCCTGTTCGATCCGCTGATCGCCGAGCTGGGCAGCGACGAGCCCGACAAAGACCTTCAGACCCATGTGGAAACGGTCCTGCGCGAGATCCACAAAACGGTCAGTGGTCAGTTTGTTGATGCGAATAAAGACAATGGGCAGTGGTTTCTGAACCTCAAGAAGACCGACGACTTCGATGCCCTGATCGACAAAAGATCCGAAAGCCTGGGTCAGGGTCAGCTCGATCGCTTCTACTACGAGGCGCTCAAGCGGGTCATGGAATGCCAGGACACAAACACTTGCGTGACCGGCTATAAGATCTGGCAGCACGAACTGGTCTGGCAGGAGCACAAGGCAGCCCGTACCGGCTACCTGTTTTTCGGCGCTCCCAACGAGCGCTCCACCGCCGTGCCGCAACGGGACTTCTATCTCTATTTCATCCAGCCTAACGATCCGCCGCGCTTCAAGGACGACAAGGTCAGCGACGAGGTCTTCTTCCGCCTGAAAAGTCCCGACGAAGAATTCCAGACTGCGCTGAAAAGCTACGCAGCGGCCCTGGACCTTGCCGCCACCTCATCGGGCCACGCCAAGGCCACCTATGAATCGAAGGCCAACGGCTTCCTGAAGAAGCTGGTCCAGTGGCTGCAGAAGCACATGAGCGATGCCTTCGAAGTCACCTATCAGGGCCGCGCCAAGTCCATGGCTGAATGGTCCAAGGGCAAATCCATTCGAGATCTGTCCGGCTTATCGCCCCATGAAACCATTAATTTCCGCGACTTGGTAAACACTATTGCCGGTATTTGCCTGGCTCCGAATTTCGAGAATCAGGCGCCGGAGTACCCTTCCTTTTCCATCCTGCTCACCGGCAGGAATCGCGCACAGGCTGCACAAGACGCATTGCGGGCTATTGCGGGGCAGAATCGTACCAGGCAAGCCACCGCAGTGCTGGACGCGCTCGAGCTGCTCGATGGTGAAAGGATCGATCCACACAATTCGAAGTATGCCGGGTTCATTCTTGAGGCCGTCAAAGCCAAAGGTCACGGGCAGGTGGTCAACCGTATCGAGATTATTCAGGACGACCACGGTCTGGAATACATGAATCCGGGCGGCTCGCGCCTGGAGCCTGAACTGGTAATTGTCCTGATAGGGGCTCTGGTCTACTCGGGTGATATCGTACTGTCCGTCCCAGGTAAAAAATTCGATGCCACCGGTTTACAGAGTTTTGCCGCAACCGGCATGGACGAGCTGGTGCGCTTCAAACATCTGGAACAGCCAAGGGACTGGAATGTGCCCGCCCTCAAGGCGTTGTTCGAGATGCTCGCAATGACTCCGGGTATGGCCCAACTCGTTACTCAAGGGAAGAACGAGCCGGTGCAGGATATGCAGCAGGCCATAGGAAAAACAGTCAAGCGCATAGTTATGGCCCGGCAGATTTTGCGCGAGGGCCTTTCCTTCTGGGGGTTGGATCTTCTTGCAGGCACCCACCTGGCCACGCAGGCTGGTCGGTTGGATGATGCCAAAGCTTTTTTCGAATCACTCCAGGCTTACTCCTCACCGGGTAAACTGAAGAATTTCCGTTACAGTGCTTCCGAGGTTCAGGCGCACGAAAAAGCACTCAGGGTTTTGGACGAGCTGGAAGTCCTGCGTGAATTTATTATGGATTATGGCTCAATTGCGTCCTGGCTCAGTACTGCCGAGGGGGTACTGCCTGTCGAGCATGAGTGGGTGGAACGTATGAATGCCATTCGCAGGGATGTTCTGGATGCCTTCAAACAAGCAGACATGAAAGAACCGGCAACGCTTCGAAAAGCACTGGGCGACGACCGGGAACAAAGCGTCGGAACAAAGCTTCAAAAGTTAAAAAAAGAATATGTAGTCGTCTATACAAGCCTGCACGCTAAATTCCGGCTGGGTGTGAACGACGACAAGCGCAAGACGGGTCTACTTAACGACCTGCGTCTGCAAACCCTGCGCAAACTGGCCGGCATCGATTTAATGCCTCGGCAGCAGCTCTCTGATTATCAGAATCGGCTTGCAGGCCTGAAGAGCTGTTTCGCTCTGACAGAACAAGATCTTGATGTGTCGCCAATTTGTCCTCATTGCGGATTCCGGCCATCGGTGGAAACCGCCGCTTCGAATGGCTCGCAGGTGATTGATCAGATGGATGAAGAACTTGATTCCATATTGGATGCGTGGACGTCAACCATTCTCGGTAACCTGGAAGATCCGACTACTCAGGCAAATATGGACTTGCTCAAGAATGATGAGCGCGAGCCCTTAGAGACCTTTCTCAAATCAAAGGAATTACCGATACCGCCGGACGGCAACTTTGTTCATGCCCTGAAGGAGGCGCTCTCCGGTCTGTTCAGGATTCCGATCAAGGCACAGGATCTGCACGAAACCTTGCAGATTGCCGCCGGTCCGGCCACACCTGCCGAGATGAAGAAGCGCTTTGAAGATTTCATCGATCAGCTAACAAAAGGGAAGGATCCGGCCAGGGTTCGGCTGGTTTTGGAGTAGGTTGGAATAATGAGCCCAAAAGTTGATGCTATGGATTTTGGCCGGCTTGTCGAGGTCATACGGCATGTTCATGTCGAACTCTCGGCCCATGCGCATCGGGCAGTGAACACGGGGCTAACGCTTCGTAACTGGTTGATAGGCTACTGTATCAGAGAATATGAGCTACACGGCCACGATCGGGCGCAATACGGTGAGTTCTTGATGGAAAACCTCTCTTCCGAGCTAACTACTAAGGGAGTCAGTTCGTGCGGCAAGCGCCGATTATACGACTACCTTCGGTTTTATCAAATCTACCCTGCAATTGTGCGGTCAATGACCCCACAATTGCAGGAGCTTATCCGGCAGGCGCTTCCTGCGTGGCATTCAAAAGTGCGGTCGCCGGCCGCACAATCGCAGCCCCCGGCGTGGGACATCCTCACAAGCCTGTCTTATACTCATATTGAACAACTATTAAGAATTGAAGATCCGACGAAGCGCGTTTTTTACGAACAGGAGTGCATCCGAGGAAACTGGTCGGTGCGGGAGCTGAAACGGCAAATCGGCAGTCTGTACTACGAGCGCTCGGGGCTGTCCCGGGATAAGAAAAAGCTTTCCGAACTGGCACAACAAGGTGCGGAATCACATAAACCCCATCTTACGGTTCGAGATCCATATGTATTTGAATTTATTGGGCTTAAAGCAAGAGAGGTAATGAGTGAATCGCACCTGGAAGAGCAACTTACCCTCAAAATACAGGAATTTCTTCTCGAGCTGGGCCACGGGTTCTGTTTCGAAGCGCGGCAGAAACGTATCATGATTGGCGGGGAGCATTTCTTTGTGGACCTGGTCTTCTATCATCGGATTCTAAAATGCCACGTCCTGATCGAACTGAAGCTGGAGCAATTCAACCATGAAAGCATCGGGCAACTCAACACATATGTGAGTTGGTACAACTCGAATATGATGACTTCCGGCGATAATCCGCCTGTCGGTATCTTGCTCTGTACCGATAAGAACCACGCTCTCGCCGAGTATGCCCTCGCGGGGATGGACAACAACCTGTTCGTCTCCAAGTACCTGCTCGAATTGCCGAAAAAAGAAGAAATGCAGAAATTTATCGAAGAACAACTCGAGGACGCGTAGCATGTCGAAAAATCAGGAGAGCCTTTTCCGGTCGCGTTTAGTGCCTGCCAAGGAGGGTTCCGGGAAACTGTTTGAAGACGAATTGGAAACCAATACCGGACCGGTAACATGCCTTGGAATGACGTTTGACAATGATGAGGCTCGGCGAGCTTACTTCACCGAGGAGCTGCGGAAAAAGCTGCAGGACCCGGAATTTCGCAAAATCGAGGGTTTCCCGATTGGCAGCGACGAAGATATTCTAAACCTGAGCGATCCGCCGTACTATACCGCCTGCCCGAATCCGTGGATTGCGGACTTCGTCGCCGAATGGGAGGCGCAGAAGCCTGAGAAGCCTGAGAAGCCTGAAGGCTATCAATATCACCGTGAGCCTTTTGCGGCCGATGTGAGCGAGGGCAAAAACGACCCGATTTACAACGCGCACTCCTACCATACCAAGGTGCCGCACAAAGCCATCATGCGATACATCCTTCACTACACCGAGCCGGGGGATATTGTGTTCGATGGATTTTGTGGAACCGGCATGACAGGTGTGGCCGCGCAGATGTGTGGCGACCGCGAAGTGGTCTTGTCTCTTGGATACCAGGTGAAGCCGGATGGGACCATTTTGCAGGAAGGGATAGATGAAGATGGCAAGAAGATTTGGCGGCCGTTTTCGAAACTTGGCGTTCGCAGAGCCGTTCTGAATGATCTTTCGCCGGCGGCGACGTTTATTGCCTACAACTACAACACGCCAGTCGATGTTGCTGCGTTTGAGAAAGAGGCAAAGCGCATTCTCAATGAGGTAGAGGAGGAATGCGGGTGGATGTATGAGACGCTTCATGCCGACGGAAAGACAAAAGGCAAGATCAACTATACGGTTTGGTCGGATGTTTTCACGTGTTCAGAATGTGCTGGAAGCGTTGTATTCTGGGATGTGGCTGTTGACATTGAAAAAGGCAAAGTGCTTGATAACTTTACTTGCCCCCACTGTAATGCAGAACTTACCAAACGCAATCTCGAACGAAGTTGGGACAACCAGCTAGACATAGTCACAAGAATGACAGTCAAGCAAACCCGGCAGGTGCCTGTTCTGATTAATTACAGCGTCTCAGGTTCAAGTGGACGATTGGAAAAGAAGCCTGATGCTGCCGACCAACGGTTGTTAAAAAAGATCTATTCGAAAGAAATGTCTGATTGGTGTCCATCGAAGGATATCCCCATTGGGGATAAAACCGGGGAGCCGCTTCGGTTAGGAATTACGAACATCCACCACTTTTATACTCAGCGAAATCTAAAGGTTTTAGCGCGTTTCCGAAGCTATGGCCTTTCTACATGGTTGCCGTTTAATGCCCTAACTCCTCGTGCCACAAAAATGCATCGTATAGCAGCGTCCAGAATCGGTGGACCTAAGAAGGGAGTCGGCGGTGCGACAGTTGGTGTAATAAACGGAACTTTGTACGTTCCTGCGATATCTGTTGAGATGAATGTTATTGATCAGGCACGAGATAGAGTCAATTCGATATCAAAGAGTTTGTCGTGTTTGTCGTCTCCATCGATTACACAAACAGCATCAATGACCGCTGATTCTATGAAGCCCGAGAATGCATTTGACTACATATTCATTGACCCGCCATTTGGTATGAATCTAAGCTACTCGGACCTGAATATTCTATGGGAAGGATGGCTCGCCGTTGGTACGAACAATAAGCATGAGGCCATAGAGAGCAAAGCGCAAAGCAAAGGTGGAACGGAGTATAGAGAGCTGATGTCTAAATGCTTCCTTCAGGCCTACCGAAATTTGAAGCCTGGCAGGTGGATGACGGTCGAGTTTTCGAATACTAATTCTGCGGTATGGAATGGTATTCAGAGTGCCATCTCTGAAGCTGGTTTTATCGTGGCCAACGTATCTGCTTTAGACAAAAAACAAGGCAGCTTCAACGCAGTCACGAACACAACGTCTGTCAAGCAAGACCTCGTCATCTCAGCCTACAAGCCCAATGGCGGCTTTGAGGAGCGCTTCTTAAAAGACGCGCAAACCGAAGAGGGTGTTTGGGATTTTGTCCGCACCCATTTGAAGTATCTGCCGGTCACCAAACAACAGGGAGCCTTGCTACAGTTCGTCCCGGAACGTTACCCACGCATCCTGTTCGACCAGATGGTCGCCTACTATGTACGGAAGGGATACTCCGTACCAATTTCCAGCCAGGAGTTCCAGCTCGGTCTCGCCCAGCGATTCTCCCAGAGAGACGGAATGTATTTCCTGCCTGATCAGGTAGCAGAATACGACAGGCGCCGATACCAGAGCAGCCAGAATCCAGAAGAAGGCATGCAGCAGGAGGTTTTCGTTAAAGACGAAGCCAGTGTGGTAGAATGGATGCGCCATCTCCTGAAGTTGAAGCCGCAGACGTTTTCTGATATTAACCCCAAATTCATGCAAAAGCTTGGTGGCTGGAGCAAAAATGAAGCTCAGCTTGATCTGCGTGAATTGCTGAACCAAAACTATTTGTGCTACGACGGGGGGCCGGTTCCGGAACAGATACACTCCTACCTGTCCAGCAACTGGCCCGAACTGCGCAACCTGCCCAAAGATGACCCGGCTCTGGTCGCAAAGGCCCGCGACCGATGGTATGTACCCGATCCAAAAAAAGCCGGTGATCTGGAAAAGCTACGCGAGAAGGCACTGCTGAAGGAATTTGAGGTGTACAAGCAGTCTAAGAAGAAGCTCAAGGTGTTCCGCCTGGAAGCCGTTCGTGCCGGATTCAAAAAAGCCTGGCAGGAGCGCGACTACGGGGTTATTGTCGCCGTAGCAGACAAGATCCCCGGCAAGGTGCTGGAGGAAGATCCGAAGTTGTTGATGTGGTATGATCAGGCGGTAACACGGATGGGAGGGGAATAATGGCACTAATTGAAGGTTTTAGGATTCAGAATTATCGTTCCTTGCATGATATTGCAATGGGGAGAATAGGTACGGACAAGGACTTGAGAAAGGCCGAAGAGCTTACGCCATTGACTGTTGTGATAGGTAAGAACGGCGTTGGAAAGAGCTCCATTTTTGATGCTCTTGGGTTCCTTGCTGATTGCATGGAAACAGACTTGGAAACAGCGTTCAACTCCCGTAACCGTGGTGGCTATGATAAGCTGGTTTCTGCCGGTGCTGATCAGCCTATCGCCATAACAATTTACTACAGAGAGTCCAAGAATGACCGACCGATTACCTATGAAGTGAGCATAGGAAAAGAACAGAAATCAGAAATCCCAATAGTTATCAGCGAACGGCTGCGGCAGCGAGCGAAGAGTAGTGGCGGCCAAGGGCGACCTCGATCGTTTCTCCATCTGGAAAGAGGTACAGGCACAGTGTATGTCGGGGATGATGCTCTTGAAGGCGATGAGGCATCTAAACGGAATGTCCAATTCGACCCCCACAGATTAGCAATTGTGTCTTTGGCTGAGCAGTTTAAAGAAAATCCACGTATAGCACAATTCAAGAAATTCATCCAAAGCTGGTACCTAAGCTACTTCACTCCGGATTCGGCCAGGAAAATACCTCAAGCCGGAGTGCACAAACACCTCAATTTGCATGGGGACAATATCGGGAATGTCGTTCAATACATGGAGCGAAACCACCCGGTGATATTCAAGAGGATTCTTTCGGAGATATCCCAGAAGATACCGGGCATCGGAACGATAGAGCCATATAGAGACCCGATCACAAACAATCTCTACCTTCTCTTCAAGGATAGAGGTTTCGCAAAACCATTTACTCAACAACAAATGTCCGACGGCACATTGAAGATGTTCAGTTATCTTCTGCTGCTGAATGATCCGGAACCTGCCCCATTCATTTGTATCGAAGAACCTGAAAACGGACTTTATCACAAACTCCTTGAAACGCTAGCTCGTGAATTCAGAGAACACGCCACGGGCAAAAAGGGGGCATCACAGATCTTCATCACGACTCACCAGCCCTATTTTGTGGACGCATTGGAACCCAACGAAGTTTGGATACTCGAGAAGGGTCCGGATGGCTTCTCCACCATACGAAGGGCAAGTGACGACCCGATCGTCAGGAACATGGTGGCCGAGGGGTTGCCATTGGGTGGACTCTGGTACAGCGATTATCTGGATGCGAGGTGATTGGATGCATCTTGAAATACTCGTTGAGGACCAGTCCGGCAAGAAGGCTATCGATGTTCTTGTTCCCAAGATTATCGGCGAGGGCCATACTTATAGAGTTATCGACTATAAGGGAATTGGCCGTATTCCAAAAAATCTCGGCGCCAATTTGGATGCAAGCAAGCGCATCTTGCTGACTCAATTACCAAAACTATTAAGGGGATACGGAAAAACCTTTGCCAGCTACCCCGCAGATTATCCTGCTGCAGTGATCTTGATTTGTGATTTGGATGATAAATGCCTGAAGACCTTCCGTGAAGAATTGGATACAATCCTCAATACATGCAATCCGAAGCCGGAGACTCGTTTCTGCATTGTCATCGAGGAAGGAGAGGCATGGTTTCTCGGCGATATACCCGCATTGAAGGCTGCGTATCCAAGGGCAAAAGATGCTATCCTGAGCACCTATGTTAATGATTCGATTTGTGGAACATGGGAAAAACTTGCCGATGCCATTTACACTGGTGGAGCTGCTGCGCTTTCAGCGAAAGGCTGGCAATCCGTTGGGGCCGAAAAATCGGTTTGGGCCGAGAAAATTGCGCCGCATATGGACGTTGACAACAATGCTTCACGCAGCTTTGACTATTTTCGAACCAAGATGCTTGAACTGGTTGGGACCTGCGAATAATGAAGCCGTCCTGGCAATACAGCACCATTCATAACACCACCTGCAAGGTCATCGAAGAACAGACCTTGTGGGGGGAGACGGTGTGCCGGATCTGGTTGCCGAACCAGGACGCAGTGGTGCGCGTGCCCCGCTCCGACTTGCGGCCGCTAAGTGCAGATCTTCAGCCGGAAATTGAGTTCGGACGCATTGCCTATGTGGCCGCGGCAGCAAAGGTCGCCGAAGTACTCGAAGGTTCATTCGACCAAGGCGAGGATCATGTACTTTTGGCTCCCATGGAGTCAAATGTCATTCCTCTGCCGCACCAGATCCACGCATTGTCCCGAGCAGTCTCCGGCGACCGCGTGCGCTACCTGCTCGCCGACGAGGTTGGCCTCGGGAAGACGATCGAGGCCGGTTTGATCATGCGCGAACTTAAGCTGCGTGGGCTGGTTCGTCGCATACTCATTGTTACACCCAAAGGCTTGGCAACTCAGTGGGTGGCGGAAATGGAAACGCATTTCAATGACCAGTTTCAGCTCGTTTTGGGCGACGATATCAGCGCCATGCAACGGTTAACCACAAGTTCCGCTGGGAAGATAGACGACCGAATTTCATCCTGGTCGATGTTCGATCAGGTCATCGTCTCGCTGGATTCGGTCAAACCGCTCGAGAAGCGGCGAGGGTGGACCTCGGAACGCGTCGCCGATTACAACCGCAATCGATTTGAGGATCTGATAACCGCCGGCTGGGATCTCGTGGTGGTTGACGAAGCCCACCGCCTGGGCGGCAGCACCGATCAGGTCGCCCGATACAAACTCGGAAAAGGGTTGGCGGAGGCCGCGCCCTATGTACTGCTGCTTTCGGCCACACCGCACCAGGGAAAGACCGATGCTTTCCATCGTCTAATGAACCTGTTGGATGAAGATGCTTTCCCGGATACGGATAGCGTCTCACGGGATCGGGTGGCCCCCTATGTCATACGAACTGAGAAGCGGAAGGCCGTCGATGCCGACATGAAACCTCTTTTCAAATCTCGGCGCACGCAAACGTTGCCCGTGATCTGGGAAAGTCGACATAATCTGCAAAAGCTGCTGTATGAGGCAGTGACTGAATACGTACGCGAAGGATATAATCAGGCTCTTCGCGAGAAGAAACACCACATTGGTTTTCTGATGATTCTGATGCAGCGCCTGGTAGTTTCAAGTACCAGGGCCATTCGCATCACACTTGAGCGGCGACTCGCCGCGCTTAAAGAAGGCGAACAGCATGCCGGTCTGCACCTGACTGAGCTTGAAAACGGTGGAAACGAAATAGACGCTCTCGAAGAACTGTACGATATGGACGGTCAGGAACTGCTCGATCAACTGCCGAAATCACGTATATCAGCTTTGCAGAGCGAATGTCGGCATGTGGAAGCGCTGCTGGATGCCGCAAGTCGGTGTGAACAAGCCGGCCCGGATGCCAAGGCCGAAGCATTGATCGAGTGGATTTATCAACTCCAGGCCGAAGAGGACGACCCCGACCTGAAGGTGCTGATATTCACCGAGTTCGTGCCGACACAGCAGATGTTGAAAGAGTTTCTCGAAGCTCGCGGCATTTCCGTAGTGACCCTCAATGGTTCGATGGATATGGAGGAACGCAGGCAGGCTCAAGATGCCTTTCGTGGAAATCATCGTGTCTTGGTTTCAACCGACGCGGGCGGGGAGGGCCTGAATCTGCAATTCGCCCACGTCATTATCAATTTTGACATACCGTGGAATCCGATGCGATTAGAACAGCGGATCGGCCGAGTGGACCGTATCGGTCAGCCCAAAACGGTACGGGCGATCAATTTCGTTTTTGAGGACTCGGTCGAGTTCAGGGTCCGCGAGGTGCTGGAGCGGAAGCTTTCGGTGATTCTCAACGAATTCGGCATCGACAAGACCGGCGATGTGCTCGATTGGGCCCAAGCCGGTGAACTGTTTGAGGAAGTTTTTGCTTCGTCAATCCTGAATCCCGACAACATCGAAACCTTTGTCGATAAGACGGTAACACGGATACATGATGAGATACGGCAAGTGCGCGAGTCTTCGGCCGTGTATGGCATCTCGGATGTACCCGATGTTAAGGCGGCTGAGCGGCTGCGTTCCCATCCGCTGCCCCATTGGGTGGAGCGAATGACAGTGGGGTACCTTAGGTCTCATGGTGGGACGGCCAATCGCAAGCGGTCCTGGTGGGATCTGAGATGGCCTGACGGTCACGAGCATCGCAAAGCCGTGTTCAACGCCCGGGAAGCCGATCGCCTAACCGAGCCAGTCCTGCTGAATCTCGAAAACAGTCGTGTCCGTGGACTCGCACTGAATCTGCCACAAGTCGTGCCGGCGCAGCCATTGCCTTGTGTTTTGGTGAGTGGGTTGCCGGCAACAGTTTCCGGTCTCTGGGGACTTTATGAGATACGTCTCCAGACAGGCCTGGAGAAGAAGACTGAGTCTCTGCATATCCCTCTGGTCCGCCGGGGATACATTAGCGTGTTTCTGAGCAATCAGGGCAAAATGTTTCTTCCCACTGCCAGGCATATATGGGATGCCCTGCAAACTGCGGAAACACAGGTGGTTGCCACCCTCGGAAAGGATGAATCCATAACTGCCCATTCGCGTTTGCGAGAGGTTGCTGAAAAGGCCGGAAGGGAGCTGTTTGAGAACCTTCGGCAGAGCCATCTCGCATCGACGGAACGCGAAGAAGAACGCGGAACTATTTCTTTTGCATCGCGCCGTAAGGCCATTGAAAGACTTGGACTCCCGGAGGTGCGGAAATTCAGAATGACTCGTTGCGACGCAGACGAAAACGAATGGAGAAACCAACTGCTTTCGACTCGGCAAATCCTGCCGGAGATCCGGCCGATCCTTGTCTTTCAAGTGCGAAATGCGGAGGGCGGGGCGAAATCATGAAGGTATTGGACCGTTTCGAGAATCCGAAAATCTGGGAAATAGCTCATGGCCCGTCAAGGTTTGGTTACGGGTGGACAAAGCAATTTGAATCATTCAGGAAACGGGTCCCGCGGCCGGAGAGGAGTACCGGAGGATGACAGAGCAGTCCACACGTATCATTTCGCATTCTCCCTCCTGGCGGGACGCTATTTTGAGCGATTTTGTGCCGAAGGTCAGCAAACTAACGCTGGTCGCGGATCCGGATTGCCTTCTGGCCGAGGAAAAACTGGCATTGGAGCTTCGGGGACGTGGTTTTGACCTGATCGAATTCGATGATCCAATCGAATTCAGGTATGCCTATGAGTCCAAGTACCGTTCGATCTGGGACCAGGGCCGACACACTGATCTCGTGGTAATCTTACGATTGCAGGACGCCGAGCTGGAAGCTCTGCCCTACGATCTACTCCAGGCGGGTCGGAAGCTGTCTTTCAATCTCGGGGATCTTTTCCCCAACATGAGCTACCGAATAATTGAAAGTCTCGACCGGGGATTGTTGGACCGGCTCTATGAAGCCCAATGCAGGTATACGCCCGATCGTATGGGTGACAACTCGACGATGGATTTCATCCTCCGTCATGTGTTCGGCATTGCGGCCGAGTTGATAGCCAACGAAGTGGAACTGCTTCGCGCTATGCTTCGATTGCATTACGGCAAGCTACAGATTCCGCGTATGTTGTCCGAGCGGCTCGTGCAGGCTTTAGACGGTCAAAACAGATTCAAGTCATGGCCGCTTTCAGTAATTCTTCCCGATGATGAAGCGTTTTTCGAGTTTCTGCAGGAACGCTGGCCGGTGTTCCTTTCCAAAATGGGCGGCGTCAATCAGGTGCGGGAAGACCCCCCGAAATATGGTCTAAAATACCCCGGCCCGGAACATTTGCCTTTCGATCACCAGGACATCAAAGTCTATATCGACAACTTGTTCCTGGAGGGGAAGCTTGCACCCGTTGAGGCTACACCTGGTGGAGAGAATTTCGAGCCATGGATTCGAAGCGGCATTGCCACTCCCGGTGCGGACGACGATCAGTTGCGAATTTCTCGTCTTTTTGACCTAGTGGAGAGGGAGCTACCGGTGCAGGATGCTCGCCATTCTGATTGGGCGGCGTTTGCGCTGAAGTGGGCCGAACTTTCTTCGCTGGTTCATTGTGGCAACAATCGTGAAAACAAAAACCGGTTGAGGGAGAACGGCGAGGTTTTCAACACGACCTTTGTCGATTGGCTTGCGGAACACTACGCCGCGTTGATAAATTTACCGCCGACTAATCCTGCCATGCTGCATCACGTGCCGCGTCTTCTGGCTCGGGTTATCGAGGAGTCGACCGACAATCGTGCCGCGTTGGTAGTGGTAGACGGCCTTGCATTGGATCAATGGGTGACCATGCGTGGGCTGCTGCAGAAGCTGGACGCCAATCTGCTTATGCGGGAATCCGCGGTTTTTGCCTGGATTCCGACCCTGACTTCGGTTTCCAGACAGTCGATTTTCTCGGGGAAACCGCCGCTATATTTTCCATCGTCCATCAACTCTACCAACAGCGAAGAAAAACTCTGGAAGCAATTCTGGGAGAGCCACGGTTTTTCCAGGTTGGATGTGGTATACCAACGCGGTCTTGGCGACGACGATCCATACGGCGTTCTCGATTCCATAATTCATCCCGGCAAAACCAGGGTAATTGGGTTGGTCGTAGACAAAGTCGACAAAATTATGCATGGCATGCAACTCGGTTCGGCGGGGATGCATAACCAAATCAAGCAATGGTGCCGAGCCGGATTTCTGGCGTCGTTGGTTGGCCGACTAATTGAGTACGGCTATAATGTCTGGCTGACATCCGATCATGGTAACATCCAATGTGACGGAAGAGGCCGCCCATCCGAAGGGGTAATTGCTGAAACCCGCGGTGAGCGTGCTCGTGTGTATCCATCCTCGGAACTCCGCGCACAGGTTTCTGAGTCATTTCCGTTTGCCCACAAGTGGAAGCCCGTCGGGTTACCGGGAGACTATTTCCCACTGGTAGCCGGCGGCCACGACGCTTTTGTGAGTGAGGGAAAGACTATTGTAGGTCACGGAGGAATTGCAATTGAAGATGTCCTCGTGCCCCTTGTGAAGCTTGAAAGGGGAACACGATGAGCCCAAAACGGCTTGATTCCGTTGGCATAAAGCAGGCGGTTCCCATCGAGTGGTACAATTACGCGCTGGACATGCTGCTCGCGGGTTCTTCCAAAGAAGAAATCAGAAAACGGCTTGATACTTTCATTTCGGAAAGAAACCAAAGCGGTGGCTATGGTGAGAGGGGAACCCAGACATACACCAAAGCAGTTACGCAGATAATGAAATGTTGGGTTACACCCGATCCTGAACTGGTAATGTTGCGTAACGATGCTCTCACCTTGGCGAGGCACGCTGAACGAGAAATATGGATTGTATTGCATTGGGCGGTAACATCAGCCGCATATCCCTTTTGGCAACGCATTGCGGAGGTAACGGGCCGAATGCTGAGCCTTCAAGAAGCAATAACCCAAGGCCAAATACGGCAACGGTGCTTCGAGCTTCTCGGTGAACGCACAACGATAGAGCGTAGCGCTCGCCGCGTGATACGTACCTTCGTAGCTTGGGGCGTCTTGAGGGAAACCGCAACCAAGGGTTGCTATGAAAAATCGCAGCCCATAGCAGTAACCGATGCGAGGATTTCGGCCCTGTTGGTCGAAGCTGCACTTCACACGGTACCGGGTGGCAAGATCGAAATGAGCCGACTGCAAAACAGCCCTGGATTCTTCCCGTTCAGCTTCCCCCCTATCACCGGACGGGTCCTTGAAAATGCTAATGGGCGTTTATGCCTCGAGAGATATGGATTGGATGAGGAGTTCTTGAGTTTAGCCAACACTCGCGATATCAGTACAAATCGCCGATTCAAGCGAGTTGGTGACACTTGATTGTCTCGATTTTCAAGACTTTCTCACCAACCAGCTTAATCTTCGTTCCACTGGGTCTGCTGAAAACGCGCATGTCGAACAATGAGCGACAACAAACCGCTTGGCGCCGGCTGTTCACTACGTGTGAAATATTTGTTGCCGGGCACTTCAAGAAAAGCCCCTTTTGGGCTGATGAAATGAAAACACCCGCATTTTCCAGAACTCGGACGAGTATGGCAGCAGTTGGGTAAAGGGATGCGTTGAAGAATGAAACATGACAACATACTGGGACACAAACCAACAGCTCCGGTGCGCGTCGGGCGAAGTACCGCTCTTGAATTCCTGCAAATGCTCGGGATGGGGGATGCGCTATCTGTCCCTTCGGTCGTAGGACTTGCCTTGAAGCAGATATCAAAAGGACAGTCCGAGGTTTTGAAGCTTAATGCTCATTGCAGTTGTGCTTACCTTGAATTCATCAGCGAGATCGGCTACGACATCGCTTCCAGCGTCAAAAAAACCGTTCACGGCATACCGATTGAAAGATCTCCTAATGAGCGGTGTGGGCATGAGTAGTTCTGCCGCAAATGCATTTGCTGTTATTTCCTCCGGGTCTATGGCCTGTTGAGAACGACCATTCCTGAAGAATATCCTTTTGTCGATATAGATCCCGTTCCTCTGTGAGAGAACCAGATGCCCTAATTCATGGGCTATAGTGAATCTCCTCCGTACGGATGCATGATCTTTATTCACTAATATTTTGTGGTGTCCCTCAGGTTTCTTCTCAAGCACGCCCGACGTTTCATCAGGCAGTGCGGCCTCTCGGCAGTCTGCCCCGAGCAAACTAGCGATTTTTTTGACATCTACGGGTGGCTTCTGCAGACCAACGGTATTTCTAAGTATCTCAAGAGCCTTTTTTTCTACCGCAGTTCTTCTCATGAATCTTTGTTCCCCCTTGATTGCTCCATCGCATCCAGCTCGGCCCTGATTTTCTTCATCTCATCTTCCTCGAGATTGTTGCTTCCGTGAAGAAAGACCGAATTCTGGCGTACATCGGAAGAGATTTCCTTTAGCTGTGGCATTAGGTCACCGGGCTCAACCCGTAGAACCTTGGCAATTAAACAGAGTCGATCGATTGGAAGTCGTTGTTTCCCGGCCTCAATGAGAACGATTGATGGCCGTTTGAGGTTGGTCATCTCCGCCAGAAGGGATTGCGACATTTGACGGGCTTTTCGGGATTCTCTGATACGGAGCCCAACCAGGGCATAAACGTTGGGATCTCTGGAAGGCTTGGTTTGTTGCATCCTTTAAATATAGAACGTTTCCTAGGAACAAGCAATGCTTAATTCATGATATCACCGAACATGTTTGGCAATACCAACATTCGATAGTTTGACAATACATTGCCTCACATACTATATTGATTAGCGTAAGTAATAATGTTTTTTCGCAGAAAGGACCAAGTAGTATGAGACGGAATCAACATGTTGTACCGAACGGGAAGCTTTGGAGCGTCAAAGGGGCGGGGACAAACCGTGCCACCTCCACTCATGGAACTCAAAAAAAGGCAATTGAGAAAGCAAGAGAAATTGCGCAAAACCAGAGAACTGAAGTTTTTATCCACAACCGGCAGGGACAATTTCGTGACCGGGACTCTTATGGGAATGATCCTTGTCCGCCCAGAGATCGTGTGCACTGAGCACTGAGAAAGGAATTATACATGAACTATCAACCCAGAATTCGAGAAATGGCACATGATCAGATGGTGGAGAATCTTGTATCGCACTTGCGATCGAACGGATTCCGGTTCATTAAGGCTCATCTCAAAGGATACGATCAACCTGGATCCATCTCTTGGAAAAAAGCCAAAAGCTATCATATTCCTGATGCAGAGGCGTGGAAAGGCGACGTAGCTTACATTTTTGAAATTGAGACAGCGGACAGTTTGGGTGGTGAACACGCTAGGAGTCAGCGAAGATTGTTTTCAGCCTACGCTTCCGAGCGGAAGAAAAAATTTGTCTTGGTGGTTTCAGAATCCGCCAAGATTAAAGCCGAAAGAATTCTGGAAAACGAGGGTATGAAGGCAGAATTGTGGTGGATAGAGTAGCATCAGATAACTCCACGAGTCCAAGGAGGACTCTGAATCGGCGGATTTGGAGCTGGTTTCAAAAGGTCATTACGGGTTATATGGCTGAACAAACAAATATTGTCCTTGACGGGGTGAATACTGAAATGCAACCAATCATTAGAGAAGACGACGAGTTTCCCTGTGGCATGACGGTGTACAAACGGAATCCGGAAAGGGATTTCACACAAGAACAAAAAGAATTCACATCCCAATTTACAGATGTAAGTGTTGAGTTCAAAAACGACCGAATAGTTGTGCTCGCAAGAACCGGAGGAAAGGCGGAGGAAGTTGCTCATCAGATAGCCTACAGGTTCTGTGAGGATCTTAAGGCGTTGCGATAACCGGAGATATCTGCTCCCGCCGCGTTTCAAGGCTAAAGCCGCCAAAACTACATTGAGATTAGCTCATGTTGCGGGAAGAGTGCGTCAGAAGAACTTACCATGAGAGGTCTGCATCATGCCTGAGACAAAAATCAGACACGTCATGGTTCGAAATATCAATCCTCTTACGGTGTTTACATTCAATAGGGAAGGAGGGCTATATGCCAAACTCGGAATCACATTTTAGATGCGGTGCCGCCAGTGGAGCTGCAGTTATGGGATTACGTGGTTTGTTGGCCCAGATAAAAAATAGACGAGATTCCGGCAATCATGGTATCGATTTGAGGATGCTGACCGCAGAAGTAGCATATGGGGCGGCTATCGGCGGTTTTGCCGGTGTTTTACCGGACGTCTTGGAGCCTGCCGGCGGTCCTTGGCACCGGGGCTCTTTTCATAGTAGAGCGACAGGGTGTCTCCTAGCATATATCTGTTTGCGGGAGAATTCAAGGAATGGAGCAATTGGTCGGACGAAGTTAGTTGCGGGCGTAGTTGCGGGATACCTGTCGCACCTGTGGGAGGATTCCCAGACTCCGGCGGGATTGCCCCTTATTTGATTCATTTGGCTTCATTGCACAACTAGCGGATGTGAGAGTACAGAAGAAATAAATTTACAAATAATTAGACTGCACGGCGGGAGCCGTAGAAATTGCACCACCAATTCAAAAGCAGATTACGGACAAGATTGAAGCCCGCGATGCAGCCAGAGGCAGATTAATTGTATCCTTTCAAAAGCTTTAAAGCGCTGAGCATACAGGCATTTGGTGAGCCGTGAGAAACCAGATCAAATCAAAAAGAAGAAATAAGAAAAGCCGGCTGGCGCCGGCTTTCCCGATCAGGCTTTCGCCTGATACCCCATCATCATCACACACATCTACCACATAGAGTGGCATAACGATTATCCAATAAACTACTACCTGGTATGCACTCGGGGCAATAGGCAGTTTCAGAAAAGGTTCTCAAAAATCGCCTCTTTGCCCGACCTACGACAACAGCCGCAAATGGATCTTCTCCGTCTCTCCCGGTTTGGGTTCCCGAAAGGTGAGGTGGAATTCCGTCCCTCGTCCGGGTTGGGAATCTACGGCGATGCCGATTCCGAGTCTTTCGGCGAGTTCTTTTACGATGAACAGGCCGAGACCGGTGCCGCCGGCTTCTTTTTTGGTGGTGTAGCCGAATTCGAATATCTTATGGAGTTTGTCTTCCGGGACGCCGCATCCATTATCACGGATCACCAGACTTTTCGAATCTCCAACGATTTTAACCGTGCCTTCCTCCGGAATGGATTCGATAGCGTTTGAGAAGAGATTTGTCACGATCTGGGTGAGTGCTCCGCGGTTTGTGATAATCGTGATATTTTCGGGAATATCGAGTTCGAACGCGACGCGGTCTTGTGCGCGAACTCCGTAGACGTTTGAAAGGGACCGGGCGAATGCGTGCAGCTCGATTTCTTCGACCGAGTACTCTTCTCCATGAAAGAGTGAACGCATCGTACCCACGATTTCGGAAATTCTCTCTACGTTTTTCATGGCCAGTGAGAGGCCTTTAAGGGATTTATCCGGCTTTTGCGGGATCTCGCTTTTCAGGTTACTCTCGATGACGTGCAGCGGTCCTTTTATGCCGGAAAGAGGGTTCAGTATTTCATGGCAAAGCCCGGCAGTGAGCATGCTTACGGCACGGTAGCGCTCCAGTTCGAAAGCGTTCCGCTTCAGTTGATGAAATTCCAGAAGCGAATTGATTCGGGCTTTCAGGACCGCTATCGAGAACGGTTTCTGTATGTAGTCGATTGCACCCGAGCTGAGTCCCTTTATTTCTTCTTCGGTGCCGGTGCGTGCGGTAAGAAAGATGAAAGGAATTTCGCTGCCGCCCTCGATCTTCTGCAGCTCTTGCAAGAACTGGTATCCATCCATGACTCCCATCATGATATCCGAAATGATCAGATCGATCTCGCGGGATTTCACGTTCTGAAGAGCGGAAACACCGTTTGCTGAACAAACGACATTGTAGGTGTCGGCAAGCGAATCCCGGAGAGTTCGTGCCAATTCAAAATTGTCTTAGACAACGAGTATGGTCTTGCGGTGGGCTTCGATTTTGGTGTTTTTCCACCGGTTCGATTGCCGTTTCGGCATTGATAGGGGAGGTACTCCCGTGATCCTGCAGGCTGGTGCGTTTACCGCCTTCGCCAACCGGGAATTCTACCGTGAAACAGGTGCCCGACGGACCACTCGTCCGCTCGCAAAGGTGTCGCCTTCGAATGGTCGCGATCCTTTACGAAAATAGCATTTGGGCCGAATCCAGGCTTCACGAAATCAACGGCCCGTGGAGCGAACAATCCGCAGCACGGTTTGGTTTTTCTCCTGCGAGTGGATGGAATCGAAAACAAGAAAATCACCAATTATACTGAGTTGTAATGCTTCGGGCCCAATGGGCCTTCACGCGGGACATGAGAACGTTGCAGAATGAATCTATTGACCTCTTTTCTGTTTCTCCCATTCCTCCAATTTCTTATGGTCATATTCGCTAATTTCCTCGTTCGCTCGCTTAATCACATCTTCAAATCCTGCGATATTCGCTTGACGCAAAACGCCACAAGCAGTTCTGCGCCATCTATACTTCACCGCTGTTTCTGTTTTTTGCGTTTCCGCTTCAGATTCCTCTTCGTTGGTATATTCCGTTGCATCCCAACTTTCAAAATTGTTCCCCAAGGCGATATCGCTCAATGTGGATATGACTATCGAGTCCACAACGCCGAATTCGAGAAGAGATTCGGCGGCATATAACCTAACAGGGACAGCGGAATCATGGATGGCTTTGTGAAGTGATTCAGCAACTTCCTCATATGTGAAATTCCCCAATGCGTCTGCCGCGACTTCACGGACCTGTACGTACGGATCCCTTTCCAGAAGCTCAATAAGGAGGTCTCTTTCCCGTTGATTCATCTCCTTTTCCGCCATATCCATGATACAAACAGCTCGGAAGAATGCAGGCAATGTGGTATCTGCCACGATTTCGATTCCGCTTCGATTTTTGAGTTCCTCGAGAGTACCTTTGTCAATATTCTTCGGAGGAATTGTCCCAGCTGAAATCAGCGAGCAGTAAAGAAAGAATTTAATAAGATTCACTTTTTCTCCCATAGCGCCAGATTGTTGGAGTCAAGCTTACTAAAAAAGGCAACTCTTTAGATTGGACTGAGTCCTTAGCGGCCAACCCAAAGAGAACTGAAGTTTACATAAGATACATTATGCGACATAATTCATTGATACAAAAAACTTAAGTAATTCACACTTCAATATACATTATTCATCCAATACATGGTAGTATGCCTCGTCATTGCTTGTCTCAAGTATACCTCGGTACCTTTTTCCGGCTCCTGTGCAAATTCGCTGCCGCTTGGCCTCGGAATGAGATTCTTCATATATTAAATACCCGTATACAGGTATTAAGCTTCGATTGTCCGATTCCGCCGTTGGATCTCCGCAAATGTCTAATTCCAATAGTCCTGGTTTTCATTTCCAGAACTCCTTGAAGATCTCGTCAACCATAGCTGTGGTTTCGTTGAAAATCTCCCGACACGGAATACCGTGGAATTCTACATTCCCAAGCGTATAATGCGGGTCCCAGACCGCATATTCGGTGAGTCGCAGCAGATCGTCTGCAAATCTGATGGCCTTTCTGATCTGCTGGGTTTCCTCACTTATGTCATGGGGATTCACCTGGTCGTCGATCGCTTCGATGATCACTTTGGGGAGATTCCAGCGAATCGCCTTCATCATTTCCCCACCATCACAGAGCGGCGGGGTCTGGAAAACCGCATGGACAGCCTATTGTGATTCGAGGGAGTTTCGTGGAGTACAGGGACAAAACATCGCATCGGCGAATACCGGCACAAGTATGTAGCAAAACGGAGCGCCGACAGGTAGGACGCGACACAAAAATGAATCCCCTCAGCGATCTTCTCTGAAACTAACAGCACGGAAACAAACCATAATTATATTTAATTAACAGGGCGGATATTGCGGGATTCGAACGTGCCGACAATGATCCCGGGGAAACACATTCGGTATAATTTTACTCGTAAAGGAGGCTTGAATGACTGCACTGGTAAAACCTTTTACTGCCGTGGCGCTCGCTTTTGGACTGGTTTTCGCGCAAAACGGCAAGGCGCCCGATTCGGTAACAAGCTCAACGACGAAGGCTAGTGAAACGAAGGCCACGGCCGGTGAAGAAAAGCACGAACAAAAAAAACAGCGGGCGGAAAAGGATACGCCCGCCAGTAAAGCCCCTGAAAAAGAGTCTTCCGAATCAGCGAAGCAACCCCGGAAGAAAACTACACAGGAGAAGACGGCTCCTACGGAAAAGGCCGAAGAGAGGGCCGAAAAGCCGCCTGCGGCTGAGAAGAGCATGCCTCCCAAAGCGAAGAAAAGTTCGAATGAAGTGACCGTTTCGAGGGCCGCAATTGCACCGGCAATCGAAAACCGTGAACCGGTCGGAGCCGGTGAAAGCTTCAAAAAAGATGCTGTCGAGCAACTGTATTTCTTCACCCAGGTCACCGGGGTACGCGACACCCTTCAGGTTGAACATCGCTGGTATCACAACGGAAACCTGGTACAGACCACCAGGCTTCCCGTCCGCTCGATCAGATGGCGCACCTATAGCAGCCATTCCGTCGGCGAACAATCGACCGGCTCCTGGAAAGTCGAAGTAGTAAACACCAAAACCGATGAGGTTATGGAGTCGATTTCCTTTCAGATACAATAATTGTTCTCGGCTGCGAAACTTGGGTTAGAGATTCGGTCTGCAGGGATTCCGTAACCAACTAACACAGTCAGCCCGGCGGGATACAATGGATCGCGCGCCGGCTCACGGTCCCGGACGGCGGGACCGTGAGCCGATTGTCGAAGTCGGTTTCACTGAGTACGAGTACGTGCTACTACCAGACCAGACCCCGCATTTCTCTATAACGCGGCGACCGACTCCCGAACCTGTTGTGCCAGGCAATTGCCCGTGCAGCGGGGGGAAACCCTTCCTTCATCGATAAGACTCTGAATCGTTACAGGTTTCCCGAAGGTAACCGAATGGTCGACCTTTCTGCCCGCGAGCAGATTCGGGAGTTTCCCTTTCGACCACACGGAGTAGCTTCCACGAACCCTGGTCGGCACCACCATTGCATTGCTTTCGAGCATCAGCAAACCGATGCCTGATTTGAACGGTCCCATTTGGCCGTCGCGAGTGCGGGTGCCCTCCGGGAAAATGACCAGATTCTTTTTCTGTTTGAGCACGGCAATTGACGCCTTGAGCGCTTCGACAACATCACCCGACCGCTCGACCGGTATCAGGTTGCACGATTTGAGCACCGAGCCGACCAGGGGATTTTCGAGTAACTCGACTTTACCGATCGTAAATGTTTTCTTCCGGGTATCCCAAGGCAGCCCGCCGAGTATCCAGGCGATGTCCAGGAGGCTCTGGTGATTCGCGGCAAAGATAACCGGGTGATCCAGCGGAACGTTTTCCAGACCCTTTACTTTCACGCCCCACAGCAGGCCACTCAGTGATTTGACCAGCGAAGGTCCCGCATGATAAACCAGGTTTTTATGCTCCCGGTATTCCGATCGGCCTTCCGCACCCACCGCAATACGCTCCCGGAGCGTATGACGGCTCTCTTCGGTTGCTTCACCGCGTTCCTTGAGTTCCATAATCTCGGAGAAAACATCCCCGACAGTCTCAACCCGGATCAGCACTTCTTCGGGAATGACCAAACCGAATTCTTCTTCGAGAGCCGAATGAAGGTCGAGTTTACGAAGGGAATCGAGTTCCAGATCGATTTCCAGATTCGTACGCGGGGTAATACGCATGCCTTTGGGCGCCTGAACGATTTCCGCGACACGCGCCGCAATTCTCTGGAAATCGGCGTGTTCCATCAACGCCTCTTCGGGCGCCGACAACCTTCCGCCGATCGCGCTCTTTGGATCTTTTTTGAGCTTCAGGTACATGTCCCGAAGTTCATGTTTTCGCAGTTTTCGAGTGGTTGTGCGGGGAAGGGGTTGCCATGATACCGCAAAATCAGTGACCTTCTTATAGCTTGCACGATTTCGCCCCAGACGAATCATCTCGTTGTGGATAATTTCGTTTGCCTTCTCCAAAGAATATTTCTTGCGAATTTCGGCCGAGGGTACGATCATGGCGGCAACAATTTCTCTATTTTTCACCGTCACACCGAAAATGCCGATTTCTTCTACAAACTCCGACGCATTGTAGTAGTCCTCGAGATCTTCGGGGAACACATTTTTGCCCGATTCCAGCACGATGACATCTTTCGACCGACCGGACAGGAACAGAAAACCGTCTTTGGTGAGCCTTCCGAGGTCACCGGTGTGAAACCAGCCGTCTTTGTCGAATACCGCCTCGGTTGCTTCCGGGTTTTTATAGTACCCCGAAAAGACAGTGGTCCCACGCAGAAGCACTTCCCCGATTCCCTCATCGTTGGGATTCTCGATCATCGCTTCATTCTCTTCAAGTGTCGGACCAACCGATCCCTGACGGGCGTCTTCGCGTGGGCAAAGTGTAATCGGGCCAAAAGTTTCGGTCAGGCCGTATCCCTCGACAATATCGAAACCCATACGTCTGAATCCCTCAAAGTACCGCTGGGGAAGAGATGCGCCACCAGAAACAATGAGCCGGACTCGCCCCCCGAAGCCTTCGTGAACCGTTTTGAAAAGCTTTCGCCTGAATTCCTGTCCCAATACCGGTCCCGCGGTAATGGATGCCAGTCTGAGTGCACTGAAAAGAGATCGAACAACGGGGCCACGCTGATGCACTTTTCGCTCGACATTATCGTAAAGCACGGTCAGCATTTTGGGCACGGCGGGAAGAATCGAGACCTGCTTGTCGTTCAAGGCCTGAAGTATCAGGGGACCTTTGATCTGAGGAACCAGAACGACATCCATTCCCGTAGTCAGCGGTGCGACGATACAGGCGGCAAAACCGAAGACATGATGTAACGGCAGAATTCCCAGCATCGTATCGCCCGGACCCACTCCCATTCGGGGGACGCCGGAAGTACCAACCGCAGTGTAATTTTTCTGCATCAGGACTGCGCCTTTGGGCTTTCCGGTCGTACCCGAGGTGAAAATCACCACCATCTCATCGTTTGGCCTGAATTCACCGTCGAATGCATCCTTGTCAGGATCGCCGGTTTCCAGAAAGGCGGTAAAGGGTATTTCTCCATCTTCCACGGCATCATCGAGCGTAACGATGCGGGTCAACGAGGGCAAATCCGCTTCTATCTCATGCATTATGGAAAGGTAGGTGCGGGAGCAGAATACAATCGAAGCATCCGTTGCTCGGACAATGGCGGCAATTTCCGCGGTCGGAAGGTTTGGGTCCACCGGTACCGAACGGCCGCCGGCCAGGATCATGCCGTGGAATGCGATCACCCATTCCGGAGTGTTCTCTCCGATTACGATTCCATTGGATCCCCGGGTGAACCCCTCTTTGTTCAGTGCATCGGACAGCCGATTCAGATCCCGATGAAAATCATTGAATGTCCAGGTACGATACCCATTTTCGCGTAGAATATGAAGACAGTCTCTTCCCCCGTACCGATCGATGGTGTCTCTAATAAGATCGACATACACATGTTTATTCATCTTTGGCAGACCCCCTGCTCCACTGCTGTTATTCCGCCGACCATCAACCAGATGCCGCTCTGAAAAGATACCTTGTGGAACCGGGGATGGACACAGCAGGGCAAGACAGAGCGAGGCGAATTTTTCATCATGCCCCGCTCGAATCTACTATATTGTCAGGGGGTGGGGAACGTGATGAATCACCGTGCCGTGGAAATCGTCCTCCCGCTTCCCGTTCGGAACCAATACCTAACCCAGGGTTCGCAATCGACTCACGGCATTCTGCGTAAGCCGGCGCGCGATTCGATGTAGAAAAATGCTCAAGGTATCTCCCCGGATACCCCCGCGCTTTTCTAAGTCAATCTCGCACAACATCTTACGCATAATGCTCTATCCCTCGGCATTTCGGCTTCGCTCACTTCGACACCGCTCAGTGCA
>CAYFVL010000042.1:0-27365 GCA_964346405.1 uncultured Fibrobacterota bacterium | reverse complement strand
GACACCGCTCAGTGCAGCGCAATACATCGCTCCGCTCGGTACGGCGGTTCTCGACTGCGAAACCTGGGCTAGACTGCCCCCTTGTGAGCGTCTTGCATAAGCGAGATCAATTTGGCGGATCTGACCGGCTTAACAAGGTAGGCATATGGATTCAGCTCCATAGCTCGCTTTTTCACGGCACCCTCCGAGTAGCCGGTGATGAATATGATATTTGTATCGTTCGTTCTAAGGATCTCTTGTGCCGCATCGATTCCGTCGCCTTCGCCACTGAGACGTATATCCATAATGATGTAATCCGGGTTGGTTTGACGGGCTAAACAGACAGCTTCGTCCTTGGAGGATGCCGTGCCGCATACGGAGTACCCCTCCGTTTTGAGCTTCCTCTCCAACGCAAATGCAATGGCTGCTTCATCGTCGACAATCAATACTGATTTCTGTTGCGGCATAGGTACGCTCTTTTTTGATTCATGTCTTGCCGAATGAATAAGTTCCAGCAATTTCCGTGCTGCTGAAAGCATTGATCCCGGATACGACTCGGAAATGCCATGCCAATCTTCCGGAAAGCTTGATTTAGAAAAAGCGCAGGGGTATCCGGGGAGGTATCTCGAGCCTTTTTCCGCAATCAATCGCGCGCCGGCTTACGGAGAATGCCGTGAGTCGATTGCGAAACCTGGGTTAGGGCTCGCGCAAAAATAGCTTCACATTTTTGGCTCGGATTTTCCCATTTTCGTAAGGCAATCTCGCAAAAAATCTTACACATACTGCTCTTGTCCTCGGCTCCGCTCACTTCGACACCGCTCAGTGCAGCGCGGTACGGCGTTTCTCGGCTGCGAAACTTGGGTTGATGGCCGTGCCTCCTCTCGGATGGTGTTTCGGTAAAACCTGTCAAAACCGTTCTCCTTGGCATTGCAGGGCGCTCATACGTATTTTTCCCATCGCCGACTCCGGCGAGTGCTTACAACTGGTTTTCCCCTTTACCTGCAAGCGAAACAAAACTATGAACTCTTCGGTTTACATTCTTACGCTTATACCCATTGTTTCCGCCCTTATTGGGTGGATAACCAATTATCTTGCCGTGAAAATGATTTTTCGGCCTCGTCGACCGATAAACATATTGGGTTTCGAGGTTATGGGGCTGATTCCAAAGCGGAAGAGCGATTTAGCTCGAAAAATCGGAGAAACGGTTGAGACCGAACTGCTCTCACACAAGGACATTCACGCAGCGGTAAGTACGGAGGGGTTTCACAATCACCTGCTCGACATCATCATGGGGAAAATCGATCTGCTTCTCGCAAAGGTACTGGGAGGCAATCCGCTGGTGGCGATGATGCTTTCGGGCGAAGCCGCGGGAGGCATCCGGGAGATGCTTAGAGAAGAGCTGGGAAAAGTCCTTCCCGGGGTTGTCGAAGAGCTGTTTGAGAAGATGGAAGAGAAAATCAATTTCAAAGATATCGTACGCGAAAAGGTGGAAAGTTTCGACCTTTCCAAACTTGAGTCGATTATCTACGCAATAGCGGCAAAAGAGCTGAAGGCCATTGAAATTCTGGGCGGTGTGCTTGGATTTGTGGTAGGGCTTGCCCAGGTGGGCCTGCTTCTTGTGGCTCGATAGCTTGTTGTATTTGCGCCGCAAATGCGGAGCACTTGCGGCGCAAAAAATGGTCTCGATGTCTACTCCAGGATGTTTCCCGGGTTGAGACCGGCTCAAAATTTATCGGGAAATCAACCGCACCTTGGCCGCCTGCTTCTCCTTGCCGATCTGAATCCAGACAAAATAGACGCCGTCAGGGAGATCTCTGAGTCCCAGATCTACCCGTTTGGTACGCTCTTTGGTCAGGCTGATGATTGTTCGTCCCGCGGCATCGGTCAGGCCAATCCGGAACGGGTCGGTCCCAAGATCACTTACGTACACCAGTCCGTTTCGCACTTCCATGAGATTTCCGAGTTTTGCTCGAAATGGCCTCTTGCCATCCTTTGTGCGTGGTATTTCCCTCGATGCGACTATGCCTTCCTTCCAAATAAGCACGTCGGTCGGGTTATCCACATCGACCGACCACTCATGCACCTTTAACAGGCCGTCTTCGAGAATAGGTACGTCGTTCAACACGAAGCTGCTTGTGGCGTTCTGTATATCGGCCATGTTGAATCGCTGCGGGTCGCAATCCGACTTGCTTTCATGTCTTGCCTGCGTAATCGCATCCTGCGTGGCATAACCGCTGACGTTTTTCACGTGCCAAACAATATCTCCGTCGGATGCATCCAGACAGTAGGCGTGAACGCCCTGCTCGAGCTTCGCCAACCTGCCGGCCGTGGCATAAAGCTTCCCGTCGGCAAGTGCGATACCGAAGACCGGCCAGCATGATTCTATCTGGTTCCACGCATTCATACGTCGCTCCATGGGCGCGGCCATGAATTTCCAGGCCAGGGAGCCGTCGGACAGGTTGACCGCATAGACGTATCCGTCATGTGAGCCGAAGTATGCCCTCGTTCCGTCGAATGCGGGATCACCCGAAATGCGCGATCCCGCCACGTAATTCCAGACGACCTCTCCATTGCGTGTGGCGGTTAGCCTATGCTCATGCACATGAGCAACAAGGGTTAAATCACCCGCTGTAACCGATCTGGTTTGCCGGCGACTCATTGCGGTCCATGCCGGGGCCTGACGCCATTTGTCGTAAATTTCACCGGACCAGAGATAGTCTTTCACCTCAGGTTTTTCACATGTAAGCTCGGTTCTCGGCAGATAGTGACCCAGTGACGTCGGACCCCAATCGCTTCCGATCAGGGACTCTCGAGCATCGTCCTGAGACGGAAGCGCATCTGTTATGAGTCCTCCGTCCATGGCGGTGGAAAGGCGGTTGTCATCGACGACAACCGGCTTGGGGGCAACTTCGATCGCGCAGGACTGAGTTGGGATACCTCGGCGGCAGGAGCATCGTCCACCCATATAATAATAGGCGCCGTATCCGACTATCGGGTACATGTTACAGCCTGAACCGCCAATCGTGACACTTCGCGCATTATGGTCATCGGGCAGTTCCGTCTGCAAGTCGGAGACGGGGCCGAAATAATATCGAGAAATCCAGTAGTTTGGTGTTATGGTGCCGGTCGGACATGATCCCCAGCCATTGACGGCTCCCTTTCCAACAGTCATCCCGTCTTCCAGCTTAACCGTGCTGAATCCGGAATGGTTCACAAACCCGAACATGTTTTCATCTCTCAGCGAGACGGCATTTCCCCGGTATCCATTATACTGGGAATTGTGATCCCTCCCTCTGACCCAATCGATTGTGCCGGTATGGGCATCGATACAATAGTATTTCGCATCGTTGTTGGATTTGATCGCCAGGAATTTCCCGTTGGTCCCAGCAACCAGTTCGTGGAACCCATCGACCCGCTCCATGCCGAAATCGGATTGCGTCCACTGTAACTCACCATCGCCGAGGCGTATTCCGACAATCGTTTTCAAATCGGCAAAGTATCCACGAGCCGAACTTTTGTTCCAGATGTAGTCTTTTTTTCTGGCGTCATCGGGTGCGGGATCCATGAACGTGACCGCGGCCGCGAGGATGGTATCCTGTATCAGGGCGGTTCGAATGATATCGGCGGAATCGGAGGATGCCGACCATTTCCATTCCAGAGCCTGCGATTCTTCGTCGAAACAGTACACCGTGTTTCCGAACACAAGGATAATGTTGTCGTTATGGAGAAGCGTCTGACAGGTCCCCATTAGATTTGCGTCCCATTCGTTCAGAATCGGATTGCCCCTCTGGTCGATATCCGACCGAATGGTCGGTTGACCATCGTGAGCATACCGCTTCTCCAATTCACCCGTTCGGATATTCACGCCGATCAGGTTTCCGCCGATTTTTGATTCAAAGTAGAACAGGCGTTTCTCGTTGGCGGCAAATTGTTCGCCGCCGGCCTGTTGTGAACCCGCTTTTCGATTTATGAACATCTCTTCATCCTGCCAGAGCATCACGCCGCTGAATGCATCGCGAGAGGTCAACCGTCCCGCAAAAGCCGCCATCCAGGCCCCGCCGGATACCCGTTCCGATTCGAACACTCTGTTCGAACCAGTACCGCTCGATACTCCCAGGGAAGGGGAACCGATCCAGCGGATCTGGTTAGGCATGCCCGCCCGGTAGTCTTCCTGAAAACTGCTCAGAGTCGAGTCGTCTTTCCAATGGGTGTAACGGTTGATGTCGGAAGGGATAGCTTTCTTCTGGGCACTCCATTGCGCGTTCTTCTTCAGATATGCGGTACCACCGTATGCCAGCACCCGATCGATCTCCTCATCCGACGGAGCGTCGGCGCCCAGCCCATCGAGATCGGCTACCAATACATTGACCAGCATATCCATGTAGGGGAGCGTTTTGACCGACGCCTCATATGTGATGGAAACCGCCGGATATAGTTTCTTGGTGAATAGATTCTTCCTGGCCGTAACGGCGGATTCGTCCGTAAGCGCAAGTCCCTGGACTTGTGTTCGACCGTCCGCGGCAAGTGACGCCTCGAATTCACCGTCGACTGTGCCGATAACGACACATAGTCCGCCGTTGAGTCCCGACGCGGATTTAACGGCTGAAGCCGAGGGCAATTCACCGCTCGCGAAATTAGAAAACAGGCATACCGTTATTACAGACAGAACTTTTCGCTTTAACATCTATCCCCCTTTATGAGACAGTTTTTCTCGTCGGTGACTGGATTTCAAAATACAGAGGTGCATTACCAATAGCCGGCCATTCTAGCCCAGGTTTCGCAATCGACTCACGGCATTCTGCGTAAGCCGGCGCGCGATTTGTTGTAGAAAAATGCTCAAGGTATCTCCCCGGATACCCCTGCGCTTTTTCTAAGTCAATCTCGCACAACATCTTACGCATAATGCTCCACCCCTCGACACCGCTCGGTACGGCGTCTCTCGACTGCGAAACCTGGGCTAGGCTAGTTGAAAATGGCCGGATTAGTGCTACACGACTATTAGAATATATAGGGACCAAACCTCATTTGATGGATTTGGAAGGTGCCGTGGTGCTTGCATTGTCATCCCCCTCATCCCGGGGAAATGGCTTGCATGGGGGTCCGGGTATTGGAGTTCGATCTGTTTTCGTGGAAGGGATTTGGAGCTGGAAAGGCCGGACCATAGCAGGTCGAGTCGATTTTGCGGCTTGGGCGCCGCTCGAATGTGATGCCTGGGCCGGGCATACTTGCGAAACACTTCTACATACAATATCTTACTCTGAGGGACCGTGAAGAAAACCGAGTATCGGGATTTGTCATGAAATCACTGGAACACCTGACATCGACTCTTCGTCGAATCGACGGACGTGGGTATCCCGCGTACAAGGATATCAAGGATGAATATTCCTTTTCGAAAGGAATATTGTATGTAGATCACGTACAGGGGGATCCCTTCGCGACCCCAAGCAAGCTGAAGGTCCGGGTTTTGATGAAGGATGCCGGTTTTCCCGCGGAAACCTACGCAAACAAAATCCGCGGCATTTCTTTGAGGGATTTTCTTGCTCGTCGGTTTTCCACAGGGTGCCGCAAGGCAATGGACCGACTTGGAAGCGGCAAGAGTGGTCTGTTGGCCATGGATATGCCACAGCAGGAGATTCTGGAGCGCTCATCCATTGTCGTAAACGAGCGATATGTCGAGGCCAGATTCGTATGCGGATTGCCGGCACAAGGCAGGCGCATTCTTGGAAAAGAAGCCAATCGCCTTCTCTGCGAAACGGTGCCCGGTATTGCATATCAATCCCTCTTGTACTCAAGCAATAGTCCCGAAAAACTTCGACTTCATCAGAACACCGCCGAAGATACGGATGCGATGCGCAGACGGCTTGGTGAGAAGGGACTTGTCGCATTTGTTGCCGACGGCAGCCGTCTTCCACGGCGTTCGGGAATCGATGATCGACCCCTTGAGGCAAACGATGTTGTTCTGTTTGATTCCCCGGAATCACTCCGCGTAGAATTGGACACGCCGCACAGTGGTCCTATCGCCGGGATGGGTATTCCGAAAGGGGTTAGTTTAATCATTGGTGGCGGGTATCACGGGAAAAGCACGCTTCTGCAGGCATTGGAGCGAGGAGTCTACAACCACATTCCGGGTGACGGCCGCGAGCATGTGGTCACCGATGGGTCGGCGGTGAAAATTCGGGCAGAGGATGGACGGCGTGTAGAGGCGGTCGATATTCGTCCTTTTATAGCCGAACTCCCCAACGGCTCGGACGTATCGGCATTTCGAAGCGATAACGCGAGCGGAAGTACCAGTCAGGCAGCAAATACTCTCGAAGCAATTGAATGCGGAAGTAAGGTGTTGCTGCTCGATGAGGACACTTGCGCGACGAATCTTCTTATTCGCGATGCCCGAATGCAGGCGCTGGTCGAAAAAAGCGGAGAACCGATTACCCCGTTTGTCGATCGGGTACGAGAACTGACCGAACAAATGAACGTGAGCAGCATTCTCGTGCTGGGGGGAAGCGGTGACTATCTCGAAGTCGCCGACACGGTGATTCGGATGGACCGATATCGGGCGCGAGATGTCACCATCGAAGCCAAAAAAGTAGCCGCCGAGCATCCTACCGGACGCAGCAATGAGGAAATCCAGCAATGGCCGACCGATACCCCGCAGCGTCGGATCGTGGCACGAAGTCTGGATCCTCGAAAAGGCCGGCGGGAGGTGAGTATCAAGGCACGCGGGCTCAGAGCCGTCCTGTTCGGAACCGAAGAAATTGACCTCTCCTCGGTAGCACAGCTTGTCGACGAGGGACAGGTACGGGCGCTCGGGCGTGCGTTGTATCTGATTCGTTCGGCAGTCGAAAGAGACACTAAAAGTGAAACTGTATCCGAGGCGGTCGGGCATGTCATACGGCTTGTCAACTCCGAAGGATTGGACATACTGGATAATCGGCCAAACGGAGATTTTGTGGAATTCAGAATGCAGGAGCTAGCGGCGGCGGTGAATCGGTTGCGGTCATTGCGGGTTGATTAGTTCACCGCGAGCGCCGTTTATCGCAGGGCTGTTCGGCCGAACGGCTCCACGATAAACGGTATCGGCGGTACACCGGTTTCCGGGGATGAAATCACCGCAATCTGAACATTTTTATGGATTTTGCGAATTCCCCCGTTCGAAGGTGCGCAATGTACATTCCACCCGCCAACAGCCGACCATTGTCGTTTCGTCCATTCCACACCTTTCGGTACACACCGACCTCCGTGGTGCCGTCAAGCAGAGTCGCCACTCGTCTGCCCGACATATCATACACATAAAGCTTCACCGAACGGCGGTTTCCGGTCTGTTTTGTTCCATCCGCATTCCAGGCATATGGAATCACGAACTCGATCGTTGTTGTGTGGATAAACGGGTTCGGGTAGCTTGGGGCAAGGTGGAATTTGCCGGTGTACAAAGCCACGATATTCGGGTTTCGCGTAGCGAGGATATACCCGTGTTTTGTATCGGAATGCGGCGGCACGGGAATAGTCGTGGTATCGCCGATTCGTTGCGCCCCTTCTTTGTCTATCCAGAACAGATGCATGTCTTTCGGAATACCGGTGAGCCCCTTCATTCGAATTTTCATCGGCTCGTCCGAGGATGATACCGCTACGTGCCACTCAAAGTCGTTTCTGCCCGAAGGAAGGTAGCGTTTTGACAGTCTTCTGCCTTCAGTCACAAAGTAAAGCTGTGAAAAACTGAAAGCCGGCGGTGGCTCGGGGCTTTCATAGTGGTACTTTTTGGACAGACCCGATTTTACCACTCCCAGATAATTGTCCGGATCACTCTCATTTTTTCCCACCAGTGAAATACTCAGTTCCCAATCGATTACATCCGTTTTCTTCGCGAGTGCTGATCCGGTGGCAACCGATGGAACGGACGGGAGCGATAATACCGTATCGGAAATGCCGGGGTTGTAGACCCAGTATGCTTTCCACGGTTTTAGACTGCCGGCTTGAACATAGCGGTTTCCCTCGGAAATCCACTCAAACGCGGTGAATCCCTCGGCCAACCACGAAGGGGCTACTTCGTAGGGAAACGGTGAGGATATCTGGCACCATCCCGTGCGTCCTTTCTGGATGCTCACCCGGACATCATTACGATTCTTGTACAATTCCGCGAAATTCAAGGCGGATCGTCGAAGGACCATTGCGGAGTCCGGAAATGCCCAGTATCCTCGTAATGGTGCAAATCTCGATACTGGTCGATAACCGTCGAGCAGCTTACTCGGTTCCTTGTGATCGTCCCATTCGTACACCGTCATATTTCCCCCGACCTGGATAGTATCTGTTCTACCCGTTCCGGTCATGTGCCACATTCCCGGCTTGAGTACCGTCGCCGTCGGGAAACTCTGGAACGAGACGGAGGTCATATACGATGATATCGAATTGTCGGTGGAAAGATGAATATCTCCTTCATTGCCGGCCGTGTCTATGCCCGCAACCGCATAGAGATATTTAAGGCCGGGTTTGACGGAGTTATCGAAATAGTATGTTTTTGACACCTTGAATGAGTCGATCCGGGAGTTTGCGAAGTCCTCGTCGAGCGGATACCAGAACCCATCTGGGTCGGCGGCCCAATCGGTAGAATCGGTTCCGGACAGGCGGTACACCCGGTAGTGGCTGAGAGGATAAACCGGGTCGAGCGCATTCCATCGAACGGCGATCGTATGGATACCGACAGGCTCGGTCGACAATCCGGTAATTGCCGGCAACCTGTTTTCGTCCTCCTCGGGGGGAGTTCCTGCCGGAGATTGGGTCAGCCGGATTTTCAGCGGAGCGGCGCCTTCGGAGGAAAAAACAAATGCCTCTCGCGGTTCGTAAGAGTTACCCTCGGTAGGACCCCACCATTGGTCGGGATATCCGTCGGCGTGAACGCGAATGTAAATTTCCCTGCCCGCTGATATCCCGGGAAGTCCGAATCGCGAGTCGAAGATATCCTCGGAATGAGATACCGGAACATACCAGGAGCTGTCTTTGACATAAGCCATGATTTCATACCAGTGGTACTTGTCTGGTGTTGAGTCGTGACCGAGCGGATGATTGTTTTCATCCAGAACCGTTCCGTAGAGAGTGTATCCCTCGGGGAGCTTGGTGGCCGGCGCAGAAACCAATGAGCCACTCGTTATCGAGAATACCGATGCCTGATCGAAAGTCGCGGCTCCTCCGGCATAGGCCCAACCCAGACCGTGAGAGTAACCCCGGGCAAAATCCTGATGAATGGCCGTATCCATTGACATTGGAATCGCAGGTATCAGCAAAATCCGCCAGTCACCGGGAGGAATCCCGCCTGTTTTGTATGCCGTCGCGCTGGTTTTCATCAAGGGAGTGACATGTTCTGGCCAAAGTCGATCTTCCCACCGGGATGGATTGGCGGTAAGGCAGATCGCACGGGCGAAAATGGAATCGGGGGAGAGCCTGGCTGGGTCGGCGGCGCTGAAATTTCCATAGAGCCTCCCTCCCCGAACCACTGAAATTTTGTCGATAGCCATCAAGGAGCCGGTGTTCAAGGCAAATGACGTGTCGTTGTATTTGTAAACGTCGTCGGTTGGGAACCATTGTCCTCTTTCGTCTCGAATTTCAAATCCGTACGTTCCCGCGGTGAGCCCCTGAAGGACAAAGCGCCCGGCCGGACCGGTGACAGTTTCCGACCATCCGCAGCCATCTTCCCGCCAAATCTCGACAGAGATTCCCGGAACCCCGCGGCCGTCTGAAGAAGACACCACATATCCGGTAATACCGGCGCCCGGAGTCATATCGATTCGGGCATTCGTGATCCTGGTCGTGTCGTTCAACACAATCTTTTCGGCCGTTTCGTGGGAGGTCGCACCGGGGAAGAATGAAGCGAGAAGATTTCGGTGCGAAGCTGTCGCCATGAGCATGTATTCGCCGCGTTCAATTCCCGAGATCGAGTAGGCGCCGTCGGAGCCGGTAATTGCCTCATATCGTCCATATACGTGTTCAGGCTCGAAACAATGTTCGAATTTCATGTTGTTTGTGGGTACAAGGACTACGCGCGCCTCACCGACCGGCATTCCGGAGTAGTCGTGAACCGATCCCGAAAGGGTAGCTCCCCATGTTGAATCCGAATTCCAGGTAGTATCGGTGGAGGAGAATAATGCCGGACCGAAGATCAGTTCACCCCATGCATCGCGAGCTACGCCGAATTTCGAATCCCGCGAATATGGGGTTGCTCCATTGATCCAGGCAAGACCGGTATATCCGTCGGAGAGAACGGGATCGACATCCCGGTAATCGAATGTCGCGGCAATTCGTTGCCCTTCGACGGCTTGGGCCATGCCGGTACCTATCATGTTCCAGGGGATCAGCCACTCCTGGAATCGAACGAGGCCGTCGTCTGAAACGATCTCCTCTACCTTCAGCCCAAAGTTTACTGATGCCGCTTCACGCGTAACCGTCTTCCAGGACTGAAAAAACTCATTCGTTGCTGCCGCATTGTATGTGGAGCGTGTGATCATACTGTCTCTAAATCGCGCTGAGTATTCGGCGTGGTTTCTGGTAAGTTGGTAATCGGGAAAAAGATAGAAATGCTCTTCTTCGGCCGCTTGAATGTCCATCAGAGGGGTGGGATCCAGAAAAAAGTCTATCACATCGTTTACATCGTGAACATACGGCGAAGATACCGAAGCCGTCTCGACAAAATAGTCGTCAACGACCTCAAATAGCAGATATAGTCCTATTTCGCCATAGGCCCCCCGTATGCTTACCGATGCATCCGAAGGGTAAATGAGCGTTTCGCTAGTGTCTGCACTGTACGCATACCCGGGTGGCGACATGCCGGCATCATCGGGTTCGTAGGTGTCGTATGCCTTTGTTGAATCCGAGTAGTTCCACCAGGCATTCCAGAAGTCGCTCAGTTTTCCATCGGCGGCATCAAACGCGGATTCATCCGTGGCTCTCAGTTGGTACACCGTCATTTTTTCCCGGGCATGAGATGTCGAGTCGGGAGGTTGGTACGGATCCTGATAAATGGGTGTCGGGGAGAGTTCGGTTGTTATCGTCAGCGTGTCGTGGTATCCCACATGGACGAAATGGTAAGGGTTGGAGGTGTTCCCCTCGGGTGCATGAAACTGGCGGGGGTAATCTGGGGACTCAAGTTGCACAGCATAAGCCCCGGGGTGAATATCGTGAAATTGAAACAATGTCGCATTCTCAAGTATCAGTTCCGCTGAAGGCTGCATCGTGTGTGAGTCCAAAAGCCGTACAACGGACTTGTACGCTATCTGTTTACCCGATTTATCGTAGACGTTTATCGTCAATTGTGATACGGGTTCATTGTCCACCGGAGCTGAATTCAGATAAACCCGACTTGTATCCCGGGCCTCACTTGGGAAGATGCCGTATTGGGAGTACATGGTGTTCCCGGGGTAACCCTGCCACTGAAACGGGTATTCGGTCACATATTCAAACGAAACATAATACTTGACATTCTCTACAAATCCCAGGTTATAGTATCCGTACGAATCGGTTATCACCGCGTTGAGCGGGCTGGGTGGATTTGTATAGGAGTAAGACGTGACCGTGACTCCCTGCAATGGGTTTCCTGTTTCGGATAGAGCATACCCATGAAGGTTTTTCAGGTTCACGGGATTGTGGGTTAACGAAAAACCGACCATCGTCGTATCTTTTTCGCCGATTTTGATCGCATGTGAGGGATTGGTGGTGTTTCGTGTCGGGGCATAGTATTGATAGGGATAGCCGTCGAGCCGGAGGTAAATATGATAAGAGTCGGGTGGTACGCCGTAGAAATTCACTACAGAACCCTCAGGGGGGGATTGCAGAAATTGCCCCGAATCCCTCGGGTGCAGCTCGACCACGCCGGTAGGGTGGAGAGAGTTCCCCTTTTCATCGTGCAACAGTAACCGCAAAAAGGCATTACCGTAGCCGGTATCGGGCGTGGCGGTGTGAACCGTATCCGTTGAGCCGGACGGAGGCGTTTCGCTCAGATGGATATCTCCCAGATACCTTGTCACATACGGATTCGCCTGTAAATAACTGGCAGGTTCGACAGTTGTATTTCCCCACGACCAGTACTGCGGCGGGTAGACGCCGGAATCACCAGTACTGAAACCGACAAATGCGTCACTATATGCCGCTATATCGTAGAACAGGAAGCGACCGCGGGAATCGGTATGGGTAATGATGGAGTCTTGGGCGGCAGGCGGCTTGATCACCACCCGGACCCCTTCGAGTGCCACTCCGTCAATTGACCCGATTACCCTTCCCGATACCGCACCCACATCCTCTATGTAGGATTCCGGCGGTTGCGTGGGAGGAGTGTACGACAGCGCAATGCGAACATCAAAAACCGAACGTTCGGCAAGAGTGAATGCGTGGGCGTAGTCGGCGCACGTCCCGCCGGGATACCAGTACTGTGCCGGCATATCGTTATAACTGTTGGCGTGTACACGAAGAACCACGGATATCAGAGCCGGAACCCGGGATAATGCAAATAACCCTCCCGTCCCAGTCACCGACGTCACAACGATCGAAGTGTCCTCGACCGAGCGGACTTCGACAGTGTAATCGGATGCCGGTTGTCCCATTGGGTCGAGCAGCAAGCCGTGGATTTTGGCCGGTTCGGTCGGCACGGTATCAACTGGAGTTGTGGTGAGAGACACCGGAAAATCTATTGTATCTCCAAGCGGGGGCCGCAATTCTTTGTACGGGAACGTAGTGTTGTCGGAACCGCCACTCCAGTATTGCACGGGATAAACTCCGCCGAGATCCTTAACCTGAAGGTACAGAGCCGTCGGGTGCATCTCCGGAAATGGAATTAGAACAGTGTTGCCGGGAACTGTTTCCGTACTCGAAATGTTCTTACCAGACGATTCGACGAGATTCACATATACAGGACCTTTAGTGTTTGGGGCGTCCACAAATACTCGAATAGCCGTTGCGGAACTTGTGCCGTCAAACACGTTGAACAGGAGGCAACCGGTTATAAGGCTGTCGCCGATACCGGTTAGACGATGCATTTCCATGGTCCGAATATTCCACGAGAAAATCTCATGGCTTTTCTTTCCGGTTCCTGCGAGCCAATCCGGATGATTACTCCACGCCAGATCTTTCAAGGGTTCTTGAGGAAGAAGGCTTCCGCTCATGGCCCACCCTGTTTCCGTGCGCGACATCAGATATCCTTGACTCTCTGCATCGCTGTAGAGAATTATTTCATTCCCGTCGGGGGAAAAGAGCGCCTCCGAAATCGGTGGGACCTGAGTTGTTACAACGATACCGTCTATGGAGGCTACGTCGTTCATGACATACAAAATCTGATTGAGGGCCGCGTCTGCATCGGTGAAATAAGAAAGAGTGTCGGCAACATTGTATGCATTGGAGCGGTAGGGGGTATCTCCGGATAACAAGGGGATCTTAAGCCAATCAATACCGGCAGGAAACGATGAGCCTTTTTGCGTGGCGGTATGAAGAACGAGCGCTTCGCCGTCGTGTTCGGCATAGGACAGAGAATGCACCTGAGCAAGACCGTCAAAAAGCATCCTTCGGTTCGAGCCGTCGATATTGACCGCCCATATTTCGTTGTAGAGGGAGTCCCATGGAGCAATCTTGAACAAAACGGTCTTGCCGTCGGGACTCACCGCCGGTCCATACCCGGTTCCAAGCGTGTACGCGACGCTGTCCGGCGCTTTCAGGTCGAAAACGAGCATCTTACCTTTTGAGGCTGCGATGAATCGTCCCTCGGACGGCATTTGGGCTCGAAGTCCCAGAGTTAAAATAAGGATCAGCATCGGGACGGCGTTTCGGATACCCATGTTCGACATTCTTCCTCCTCGCGTACTCTTGTCGACACCCGGAGAAGCCTCCTTCTCCCGTAGGGGTATCGGGAGAGCATGTCTGAAGGGGTGTCTACCTTCATAGTAGCGGAAATAGTGAGACGTTACCGTGACCGGTATCACGGTATTGCTCCCCCGGGCCTGTCCCGAAATCGGTGGTTCGGGGGTAACATCCTTCTCATTATATCCGGTACAGGACAGTCTTTCAAGTGAATCGGTATCATACACTATAGTTGAAAGACAGAGAATCCAGCAGAAGCCGGTGGAGGCTTTTATTTTGTTTAGTTATCCCTCAATGGGGATTTGAGGAATCGGAGAATATCGGACCTCGGGCAACATCAACGCAAGTTGTTGTTTTTCAAACACTTGATCTGTGGAATGGAGCTATAAAAATGGCAGAGAGAATTCTAATTGTCGGATCGGGACCGGCGGGACTGACCGCTGCGATCTACGCTGCTCGGGCAGGGCTGTCCCCCGTTATCATAGAGGGGTTTCAGGCGGGAGGAATGCCCGGTGGACAGTTGATGACCACCGGAGTCGTGGAGAATTTCCCGGGATTCCCCAACGGTATCGACGGTCAGAAACTGATGGCCGATATGCGGGAACAGGCGGTTCGGTTTGGAACCAAAGCGATAATGGAGGATGTCACCGAAGCGGATTTGAGTAAGAGACCGTTCGTGGTCACTACAGTTGGCGGCATGACCTATGAGGCGGAAGCTCTTATCGTGGCTACGGGAGCAACGGCCCGACGGCTTCCTCTGCAATCGGAGAAACTGCTTTGGGGCAAAGGCATTTCTGCCTGTGCTGTATGTGATGGGGCTTTGCCGGTTTTCCGAAACAAGGAACTTGCGGTTATCGGCGGGGGAGATTCCGCTGTTGAGGAGGCGACGCATCTCACGCAATTCGGCAGCAAAGTCTACCTTATCCACCGCCGAGCTGAACTTCGGGCAAGCACAATCATGCAAAAACGCGCCATGGAACACCCCAAAATAGAGATTCTCTGGAACAAGGTGGTTGAGGAATTCATAGGTGACAAGAGCCTTTCCGGACTTCGGCTGAAAGATTCTGTAACTTCGGAAATGAGCGAAATCACGGTTGCGGGAGCTTTCGAAGCGATCGGGCACAAGCCGAATACTGAATTTTTGAGTGGTCAACTGAAATCGGACGAACAGGGATACCTTGTGACGTTGCCCGATTCGACAGTGACTACGGTTCAGGGGGTTTTCGCGGCCGGTGATGTGAAAGATCCCAAGTATCGCCAGGCGATAACCGCCGCCGGCAGTGGCTGTATGGCTGCTATCGAGGCGGAACGGTGGCTTCAGGAGCTTGAGTGACCGCGGAACCGTGCACATCTCGCCCTGTTCATCGGCGAGAGACGTGATATGCATCGCGGTTCGGGTGTCTGTAGAGATTTCATTTGATCCCTCAAATAGTGGTGAGGGACTGGTTTTTGGTTGTTTGGGCTTTGATTTCCGGTATTTCAGGCTGAGGAGGGATGGTATGCGTGTCTCGACAGTTTCAGTTGTAGCGGCGGCATTGCTTTTTCTGGGCGGATGTGCACAGAAGGACGAAATCGTGATTGGTGGGCTATTTCCTCTGTCCGGAAATGCGGCAACATTCGGGCAATCATCCAAACAGGGAATGCAACTTGCCGTGGATGAGTTCAACAATAAGGGCGGCATCGCCATAGGCGGTTCAAAAATGCCCGTTCGCGCCGTGTACGAAGACACCGAAGGGTCTCCCGAAAGATCGGCCAATGCGGCACAGAAACTTATCAGTCAAAATGGTGTAGCCGCGATTGTCGGGGCGGTGATGTCCAAGAATTCGCTTGCTATTGCCCCGATCTGTCAAAGCTCGCAAGTTCCCATGATTACTCCCGCGTCCACTAATGTCAAGGTGAACGAAGCCGGGGATTATATTTATCGCGCGTGTTTTATCGATCCGTTTCAGGGCGCCGTGATGGCGAAGTATGCGTATGAAAACCTGGAAGCGAGAGAGGCCGCGGTGATTTTCGACAACGGAAACGACTATAACAAGGGGTTGGCCGAGGTTTTCAGAGAAGAGTTTGAGAAAATGAGTGGCGAGATCGTTGCGTATGAAGCATTTACGGATGAAGCCAACACTGTGGATTTCAAAGCTCAGTTGACAAACATTAAAGCTGCCCAACCGGATTTCCTTTATAGTCCCAACTACTACGCCGCGGATGCCATTATAATGAAGCAAGCACACGAAATCGGCCTCGATGTTCACACCGGGGGCGCGGACGGCTGGGATTCCCCGCAATTGGTTGAGATTGGGGGTGAACATGTCGAAGGGTGTGTTTTTTCCAACCATTTCTCGAAAGACGACACTTCGGACGTAGTCCAGAGCTTTGTTTTCAAGTACACGGACAGGTTCGGAGCGCCCCCGGATGCGCTTGCATCGCTTGCCTATGATGCCGCAAACATTTTGCTGAAGGCCGTTGAGGATGCCGGTAGTCTTGAAGGTGAAGATGTCAAGAATGCCATGGCGATTGTTTCCGTCGAAGGTGTGTCCGGTGAGATTACCTTTGATGAAAATCGGAATCCGATCAAACCCGCGGTTATCCTCAAAATAGAGGGCGGAAAGCAGACGTACGTTACCGAAATAATGAATTGATCGATTGCCGGGAAGTCGTCGGACCCCCCGGTTTATCAAAGGCCCATACCACCTGTATACTGAAAGTGAACGTACCGTATGACAAGCTATCTTTTGCAGCAGTTGCTGAATGGAATTCAGCTTGGCTCGATTTACGCGCTGATAGCTCTGGGCTACACCATGGTATACGGTATCATAAAGCTGATCAATTTCGCCCATGCCGACATATTCATGGTCGGGGCGTATATCGCTTTTTTTGCGGTGGCGTTCTATACCGGCACTGCCGCTGGGGAAGTGCGGGAGCTTCCCCCGGTAATCTGGATCTGGCTTTCTGTCATTGTCGGGTATCTGCTTTTTGGTTTTATCGCGGGTCGCCTGCCGTTTTTGGCAAAACCCTTTCTTCTGCTTGAAGAAAGTCGCCGACAAGCAGACGGTTCGTTTTTGTCTCGTAGCGGATGGGCCGGCGCCAAAGGTATTCTCAACCTGTTCGGGATTGCGCTGGTTTCGGCCGCGGTGTTTCCGGTTTTTTATTACGGCACAATGCTGCTGTTTCGAATTCCCTGGGGGGTGTTTCTCTTTCCCGTCACTATCGTGTACGTAATGGTAATTTGCGCGGCGCTCGGGGTGGCGATGGAACGGATCGCCTATCGTCCTCTTCGATACAAACCCAGGCTTTCGGCTCTCATAACCGCCCTTGGCGTTTCTCTCTTTCTCGAGAATTTTTCCTCCCTCGGCATGGTTTTCGGCAATCAGTACCGGGCGTTCCCGGAAATTATCGAAAAACGAGAAGTTTTTCGGCCAGCGGCGTTAGATCTTTCAATATCCAATATGTTTCTGATCAATATGGGCGTTTTGGCCGTTCTGCTTTTTGGGTTGTGGTTTCTGGTAGAGAAAACGCTCATCGGTAAACAGATGCGGGCTGTTGCATACGATAAGAAAGCCGCCTCACTGATGGGTATCGATGTCGACGGGGTAATTTCGGTAACATTCATTATTGGTCCGGCATTGGCCGGTGTTTCGGGGATTTTATACGCCACCAACTATGGAATTCTCCAGACCCCCTTTCTGGGTTTTTTCCCCGGGCTGAAAGCGTTCATTGCGGCGGTTCTGGGAGGGATTGGTAGTTTGCCGGGCGCTGTTCTGGGAGCTTTGATAATGGGAGTCTCGGAAGTTTTTGCAAATTCGGTCGATTCCAACCTGGGGTTTGCCGCCGCATTTGTCATTCTCATTGTAATTCTCCTGATTCGTCCCAACGGATTGCTGGGAAAAACGACGGTAGAGAAGGTATAGAGAAGAGCCGGTCTATGAACGATTCCGCAAAGAAGAAACACCTGAAGAAAATTATCGTGGTTCTGTCCGTCTTCATTCTGCTGCAAACGCTTTTCGGTTTTTTGAGTTCGGTGCGTGCCTATCAATATTATTCTCGTATTTTTTTTCTAATTGAAATTAACGTAATTCTGACGGTATCCCTTGCTCTTATCAATGGTTTTACGGGCCAGTTTTCTATCGGGCATGCGGGATTCATGGCAATAGGTGCATACGCTTCGGTGACCCTTACCACTATTCTTCCTCGATTTGTAACTGGAACGGCGGTCGATCCCGGAGCGATTTCAGGGCACCTCATATTTCTTTTGTCGATTGTCGTTGGTGGAATCTGCGCCGGTTTTTTTGGATTGCTCATCGGCTTCCCAACGCTTCGTTTGCGGGGAGACTACCTCGCGATCGTCACATTGTCCGCGGGAGAAGTAATCCGCGCACTGCTTCGATTTACCGATTTTCTGGGCGGTCCGCGCGGGGTGGCCGGGGTCCCCAGGTTATCCAATGCCGCATATCTTGGCGTGGTCCTGGCGGGCAGTATCTGGATCATGCGGAATTTCGTCTATTCACATTATGGGCGTGCCTGCATCGCGGTTCGTGACAACGAAATCGCCGCGGCCGGCATGGGAATCAGCACAACATTTCAGAAGGTTTCGGCATTTGTGATCGGGGCATTTTTCGCCGGTGTGGCCGGCGGCATGTTTGCGCATATGAGTCAGTATGTCAACCCGGACAATTTCAGTATCCTGAAAAGCCTCGATCTTTTGATTTTTCTGTATATCGGCGGGAGTCGGAGCCTGGCCGGAGGAATTGTCGGTGCGGCAATCTTTACCACCGTACCCGAATTGCTTCGGGTTGCCAACCTTGAGAGCTGGCGAATGGTGGTGTATCCATTGGTGTTGATCGCCGCGATGAGATACAAGCAGGACGGTATCATGGGAGGACGGGAGTTTTCTTTTTTGATACCATGGAAATACAAGGTAATGCAAAGAAAGTCGACCGATGCATCTGTTTAGAGTTTTCGATATGACACATTTTTTCGGTGGCCTCCGGGCGGTTTCGAATTTCAATCTGGAACTTGCCCCCAAAGAACTGGTGGGTTTGATAGGACCAAATGGCGCCGGAAAAACAACCGTTTTCAATCTGATCAGCGGAATTTACCGTCCCGCTCAGGGACACATTGTGCTCGATAATTTCGATATTGCCGGTCTTTCCCCTCACAAGGTGTCCCGACTGGGGATCGCCCGAACATTTCAGAACATTCGCATTTTTCACGATATGTCGGTCATAGACAACATTAAGGTTGCATCCCGTTCGCATGTGGAATACGGGGTCTTCTCCGCTCTTTTCCATCCCCCCTCATTCTGGAAAGAAGAGTATCGTCTCGACGATTACTGCCGCGGTCTGCTTCGAATTTTCGACCTCGAAGAGAAAGCCTCGGGTAAAGCCGGCGCTTTGCCATACGGGCAACAACGAAAGCTTGAGATTGCGCGAGCCCTGGCAACCGGTCCGAAAGTTCTCCTGCTGGACGAGCCGGCCGCCGGAATGAATCCAAGGGAAACCCATGAACTTATTGATACAATTGCGCACATACGTGAAGAGTTTGATCTCACTATCCTGATTATCGAGCACAACATGCATTTAATCATGAGCATATCCGAGAGACTGGTGGTAATGGATTTCGGTGAAACGATCGCACAGGGAAAACCGGAAGATGTCCGGGCAAATCCAACCGTTATTGAAGCGTATCTGGGGAAAGATGGACAATCCGCTGCTTAAAGTTGAGGGGCTGACGGTGGCCTACGGAGCGATCCGCGCGGTAAACGGAGTGTCGTTTTCCGTTCGGAAAGGGCAGATCGCGTCCATTATCGGAGCAAACGGTGCGGGAAAGTCAACGATAATGAACGCGCTTTCCGGCATTGTCGTTCCTTCGGCGGGATCCATACGGTTCAGGGGTGAGGAAACATCCTCGCTTCTGCCGCACCAAATCGTGAAGAAGGGTATTGTACAGGTCCCGGAAGGACGAGGGATTTTCGGTAATCTGACGGTGATGGAAAATCTCGAGGTCGCGGCTGGTATTCGAAAGAAAAACGAACAACTCAAAAAAGACTACGATCATGTTTTCGAGATTTTCCCACGCTTGAAGGAACGGCGTTCTCAGGCGGGGGGAACGTTGAGTGGTGGCGAACAGCAAATGCTGGCCGTCGCCCGGGCGTTACTCACAAAAGGAGAAATACTTCTCCTGGATGAGCCTTCGATGGGACTTGCTCCCAGCCTGGTTGGCGAGATTTTCAAAACAATCGAACGAATCAATGCGGAAGGTACCACTATTTTGCTGGTCGAGCAGAATGCATACCAGGCAATGTCGATCGCCGACCAGGCGTACGTTCTTGAAACCGGCTCGATCATTCTGGCCGGACCCGCCAATGAACTGAAGAACAACCAAAAAGTCAAAGAAGCATATCTGGGCGGATAAGCCACCTTCGCTTTGCACCTCGCTTCCCGGTGAGAGAGAAAGAAAGGAATACATTGATGTTTCATGAAAAGATTTATCGCAGGCGCATACGGCAATTTCATAACTGTTTGAAGACAGACCGATATCCCGAAAGAAGTGCGCTTGCAGTAGAGTACTGCTACGAGCAGGAAAATCCCATACCATATGCCGAATTGGACTCGCGAGGCTGGTCTACCCTTGAAATCGGAGACGAATGGGCCAAACCGTGGGGGTCCGCATGGTTTCGGTTTACGGGACGCGTGCCAAATGGGTGGAAAGACAGGAAAGTGATTGCGTTGATCGACATTACCGGTGAAGCGGCTGTCTGGAAAGATCATTCGCCGTGGGTAGGTTTGACACATGTTACTGTCGACGGGTCTTTACACCGCAAGTGTCTCGTGCCTGTTCTTGATACGGCCGGGGGAGGTGAGAGTATTCAACTTCTTGCCGAAGGTGCGGCAAACGATATGTTCGGTCAGGGGGTATCCGAGCCGTATCTTCTCCGGGAGGCCGATCTAGCCGTTACCGATGAACCGGTCTGGAATCTGGAGCAGGACTATTCATTTCTTCTCGAGCTTCTTGAAACACTATCACCGGAAACCGCGCGATATCGAAGAGTGCTTTCGGGACTGAACAAAATTGTCAACACGTACCATTCGGAACAAATCGACAGTTGTCTTGCGATTACAAAAGATCTGATCAAAACCCCGACAGGATCGTCGCGCATGAGCGCGTACGGCATAGGTCACGGACATCTGGATCTCGCCTGGCTTTGCTGAATGACTGCAAATACGGCCACCGATGTCTTGACGGATCGCTCGAGCTGACTCTGATTCGCTCACCAAAATCGAAACGAGGAGAACAGGTCGATTTGGAACGTCACGAGTTCACTTATTCCTATTACCCCCATGCGGGAGATCTTGCGCACTCCGATGTGCGCTGCGCTGCTCATGAATTGAACGCCCTGGTGCAGGCGATTCCGCTTTCCAGGGCGCCGAAACAGGCTTCCCGAAGTGTGTTCCGGCTGAGTTCAACGAGAGTGAGTATCGATACGGTCAAACAGTCTGAAGACGGCAAAGACGTTATATTGCGAATGTATGAGGCGATGGGAGGAAGAATATGCGTTTGGCTTGAGACCGATCTACCGGTAGCCGGAATGACTGAAACGAATTTGGAAGAACAACCAATTGGAGAGATGGTATCGCTCGACAATCCGTCCTTCGAGCTGGAGTTCGGTCCGTTTGAGATAAAAACCCTCCGCCTGGCGCTCCGATAAAGTTCCCTTGTTTCTCGGACTCGTAACTCAGGCTACGGGCATAAAGAAACGGCCTCGAATCCGACACCGGTTCCGAGGCCGACCATAACAGCCGGCAAAACCGGAGTAGAATGTCCGGTTTTTGGGATTATATACGGGTGCCACGCCGAATCTGTGGTGTCCGTTTTTTTCTGTGTCATTTTGTGTGAACATATATGTACATTAAATAGAGAGACTTCACCGTCGATCCCTTCCAGTACATGTCGATGCTCCGATCACCGGTTTTCCTGGAGGATGCATGAAAAGTTACGGCGTCCCAATCGCGATATTGCTGTCCCTGGTAAGCATGGCATCGTCTCAGACTCGGGTCTATCAGTACGGCTCCAATCCGTACTTGTCCACGGAACTCTATCCGCAGGACTACTCACTTCTTCCGGCGAATCGGCTGAGCTTTTTACCATCCTACCGTCAGGACCCCTGGTGGGGCGATGTCGATGAGCCGGGGAACAAACCTAAACCGACGTATACCACAACCGGGGCAATGGTGGTGAAGGGTGACGCGGATTTCAGGCATAGCGGAAGGATTCACACCTCGGCGAATAATCTGGGGTATCGGTACGTGATGCCGAAGAGCTGGATGATGGATCTTGAGGTTGATTACATTGTTGATGCGCTGAGAGATGATGCCGAAGGCCAATTGACCGATGATGTAAACGGTGGCTTTATCCCGTTTGAGTACTCTCTCGGCCACACTGTGAATACATTTGATATTCAGGCGGCGTTTGCGGGGAGGCTTCTGGATATACCGGTTGGGTTAGTTGTCGGAGGAGGAGTGCGCAATACCGTTTCCCTGGATCAGGATCTTATCTATGAAATGGCGAACGGGACCGGTTCCAGTGATCGGATGCTGTGGGGATGGTCCACGAGTGGGTGCAATCACATTTTTGAGTCTCTTAGCGCCGAGGGGGACGCATATTTCCAGAATCGCTACACAAAGGGCCCGCAGTATGATATCGGGTTTCAGATTGGAGCGTCATTACCACGGTTGCGGCTTGGCGGTAAGCTCGACTACCGTACCGCAAACAGTGAAGAATACAGGTGGAACGCCGATACTACCGCAATCACGGTTCTTGATCAGCACTTTCGCGGCGAGTACGTTCAAAATGACTGGATGAGACGAAGCCGGGCGACGTTGGCCGAATTGATGGGCAACCTGGTTCTTCGTGAGGGGACTCGGTATTCGTTGAATACGTTCATGAAACTGGGATTTGACGGCGGATCTGTCGTGCGTGTCTTGAAAGACAACCCGAACGCCGAGGGAAGTAGCTCCGATGAATACCGCACTTTGAACGTAGAGATCGACCCAAACGTGAGCCTGAAACTGGGAGAAGATTTCCACTACATCGATCTGGCATTGGTCGCTGCGTATGCCTACACCCGTTACAATAATTATACGGATCGCTGGGTAGGCGGAGGACGAGTGGAGACCCATGCACGCGGGAGCGTACCCGAGCATGACGAAGATGCCTGGGAGCATTTTTCTTACGCTGGTCGGAATTCATTCAATGTCGGTTTTGATTTGAGTTCGATGTTTCCTCTCCTGGACCGCGGCCCGCATCACCTTGCCTGGGGCTTGATGCTTTTCTCCGGGGCGGAGTTTGTGGGAACCACGAAATATTTCGGAGATTCAGAAATAAACGGCTCCAATCTCAGCTTCTCACTGCACAATCGGCGCGAGAATTCCGATCGTATAATCACGTTCAGCTCCCGGTTGATGCTCCAGTACGCTCACGGCCCGCTCATGCTTCGCCTGGATGCCACCGAGCCGGTTCTGCAATCCCTGATTTCCCGAACGAAAATCACCGATGACGACGGTAAAAATGTGCTGTACGAGAGGGAGTCGGCACCGCTGTGGTCCTCACCGCAGGGCATGAGGGTCGGGTTGTACGTGTCGTATGAAATACTGTTTCCATTCTTGAAGACTTATCGATAGGGCAGGGAGTACTGTATTCAATGAAGAAAGCTGTGCAATCCGGTCTACTTGTACTATTCATGGCAGGAATACTCTCGGCTCGCGTATTTCTCGTGGGATCGAATCCATATCTCTCGATTTTTGCCTTTCCTCAGGATGTCTTTTTGACGCATGGGTATTATGCCTATGCGTATACCACATACAACGCTCTACCCTGGTGGGGTGACCTCGACCAGCCTGACCTGAAGCCGAGCATTGACTATTTGTCAACCAAGGGGTCGGTAAACTATGGACCAAATGGAGATAAATTCGAACATAGAAGCACTGCAAACCAAGTAAATCAATATCTCGGATTTGCCTATGCTTTGAATGAGAAAGCAAAGCTCAGGGTCGATGCCGAATACGCGGTTCAACCGATGCGGAGTCGAGCTTCAGGGGAACTATACAGAGATAGGCTTATCGAGAGGACAACCTTTGATTTCGAACAGAAAACCACGGTAAACAAATGGCGTCTCAAGTCTCTTCTCGGTGTACTTCTGGGTGAAATACCATTTGGAGTAAGGGTTGGATTCGGGGCCGAGCATACCTCCGAACCAGAGATTAGTTTTGTCGTTGATCGTGACGGCACTACCTATAATGTGGATCGTCGGCTTTGGGGGTGGTCGGAGCATGATGGGCCGGATGCTATGTACCTTGGCGGCAGTGTCGCTCATGCACGAAACCAGGACCATTACTCGTTTGGATCGCTGTATCGCCTGGATGCTCAGGTTGCCGCGACTTTTCCGAGGCTCAAAATCGGTACACGATTCAGATATAATTTTGGGAATCTTGAACAACGGGACTGGGACGCGGGCGAGCCACTTAGTGTGCAGGATTCTGCCTTTATCAATGCATATCAAAATGGCAGGTATCAAAATGGTCCAAGCAAAGAAATCAGCAATAAGACGATTCGACTGTATGGAAACTATACCTGGATCAAGCGTGAGAAATTTCGGTTCAACACTTTAGCACTTACGCGTTATACGTATGTCGATTCTGTCGGCGTTCTAATGGATAATGATGAAGCCGAAACGGGTAAAACGGAACGCTCGCGTACTTTCGTTCTCCAGGTGAATCCAAACGTAAACATCTATCCCTGGGACTTGCCTATGTGCTATATCGATGCAGCGATTCTGTGTAACTACCAGCACATGAGCTACGATTTTCTGGACGAGGGCCACTGGGTATCCGGTGGAGGACGTGTCGAGGGATACGCCGACACCAGGGTTCGAACAGGAAAAGACTACGCATGGGATAACTTCTCGTACGGAAAGGAAAATTTTTTCGAAGTGGCGCTTGACCTGAACCCGGTGTTACCGCTGTACGGCAATAAGAACGTAGCGGTCGCGGCAGGAATAAACATGTTGCTGTGGACCAGGTTTATGTGGTTCAATAAATACTACGGAACTACACACAATGGGGAGTTTCACCTTGATAACGTCCGCCGGAATTTTGATCGCGAGATTTGGCTGCACTCTGCGCTGAATCTTACCTTTCGAGCAAAACCGTATACTTTCAGGGTCGCCGTCGGACAGCCTCTAATCTACAACCTTCAGCCCAGAACCCGTGTGTTCGAAGCCGACGGCGAAACGGTTTTATATGAATACCGCCGCGAAGCCATGTGGTTGTCGGAATCCGGTGTGCATCTCGGGCTGTTTTTTTCAACCGACCTTCAGACTCTCGGGAGTCTGGCGGATCATATCGGGAACAGATAGGCGAAGTGTGACCGAAGAGGGAAACGCGAACGATTCATCATACTGGCATCTGTATGTAGTGCGCACCGAAGACGGAAGCTTGTACACCGGCATCGCAACGGATGTCGAACGCCGGTTCGAGGAGCATTGTGCGGGGGGGAAAAGGTCCGCAAAATTCTTTTTCGCTCGAAAACCTGTTGCGCTCGTGTACTCACGGCGGATCGGCACCCGGTCTCTGGCGACGAAGGTGGAATATCATTTCAAGCGTCTCCCAAAGAGCAAGAAAGAATCGATCCTGTCGAAGCAGGATCTCCGATTCGATCCGACAACCGGACTGATAACCGCTTCGTAATGGGACTGCGAAACTTGGGCTAGTGCTCTGCGAGTTGCGCCTCGATATCCACAAAAATAGCTGCGCGAGATAATGCAAATTTATTTCTACGCGGCTCTTGCTGCATTTGAGTTGCTCTGTCGCCCCTGATCAGCCGGTTTGTGTATTTTTTGTCAACGATTCGCCGAATTTTTTTGAACACTTGAATTTCCGTATATCCACCGCAGTCTGGTTACTTTCGGTTGCGTGCGGGCCCGCCGGAGGGTTTCGTCTTCCTCCCGGAACAATCAAAACGTTCTATTGTCTTGCCGGTCACGTTCTTTCGTTCGACATAGATTCTGTTATGCCGGTTGAGTCGAAGCGGTGTGGTTTTCGGGACGATCCTCGCGTAGGCACGGTCGTCCGTTTCTTCGGGGGTGAGATCCCCGGCGGAAGTCTCGCAGGAAACCAGACCAGCTCCCGGGTCGACACAGGTGTCGAATGCACTGATTACGGTCTCGATCACGTTTCCCGTTTCGCTGTGCCAGAAGCATGCGTTGTCCCAAGTCGCACGATTCAGAGAGAGAACGTCGGTACTGAAAGGGTCTTTCATGTAGGCGGTATCACAACCCGCGGTAATAGTCTTCTCGGCGGCCGCGGCGTTGTAGGTATACGCGCCCGGCCAGGTCACGACACCAACTCCCTTACCCTCGGGGAGTTTTGCAATGAGATCGATCAGATCAAGATAGTAACGGCGGGCTCCGGATTCACTTATCTCGTATGAATCATCTCCGCCGCCTCTGCCGTTGTTGCCCGGAGGTCCAAAATTCGTTTCAGTCCAGGGGAAACCGCATTCGGTTATCATCACACTCTTACCGGTTACGCTTATCAGAGTGGTAAAATGGTCTGTGATTTCGTGGACATAGTCACCCCATTCAGAATACCATGATTGGGCGCATATGTCGTACGAAACGCCGCTGTCGGCCATTTCTTTGAAAAACGCCGCATTTTTTGAAGCGCTGTGGCCCATAAGGTGAACCGCTATGGGGGTATTCTCGTTAAAATCGCGAACCGCCCGGCATCCTTGCCGTAAGAACTCCATGAATTCAGCTTTGTTGCCGCTGCTGTAGTCCCCGACAGGAAACAGTAATCCTTTTTTTCCGGTATCACCGTTCTCGTTTTCTGCCCAGTCCAGTTCGTTACCGATCTTCACCAGGTCCACGGTTACTCCCGAATCTCTGAGTACGTTAAGGACGGAATCGGTATACTGGTATATCTTTGCCGAGAGCCCCTCAAAATCCCGAGGCCACCCATGAGGGATTGTGTCCGGTTGGTAATGCTGTGAATAGTGGAAGTTAATACCGATACTCAGACCGGCATCCTCCGCCCATTTTGATTGTTTCACGATATCCTTTAGGCCGTAGTATCCGCAACTGACAAAATGGTCCATCATTACAAAATTGCCGCCGAGGCGAGCCCAGGTCTTATACGGGTTTTCCGGATCGCCGTTTTCGTCCCGGTAGACGAACCCATGATCCAGTCGTGATGTCGCGTGGGTTAGATGCGTGCCAAAATAGAATTCATTCAATGGTGCTGCATGCGCCCTGAACTGAACAATTATCAAAGCTGAAAGCAAAAGAATCGACTGTTTCACTGTACCTCCATTCCTGGGAACAACATTTCATAATAAACTACTCAAAAAGCAGATCAATGCAACGGTTTTGGCCGAAATCCTGGATTCAGGCACTTTGTCTGATAAACCCACGCTTCGGCAAACTTAGCCCAAGTTTCGCAACCAACTTACGGCATTCTGCGTAAGCCGGCGCGCGATTCGTTATAGAAAAATGCTCAAGGTATCTCCCCGGA
>CAYFVL010000041.1:0-27418 GCA_964346405.1 uncultured Fibrobacterota bacterium | reverse complement strand
TCTCGCACAACATCTTACGCATACTGCTCGTTCTCGGCTGCGAAACTTGGGTTAAAACATGTGGTTTCTTCGCGGCACCCCCGCATCCGTCCCTAATCGTGCATTGCATATATGTGTCTGAGTACCGTGCCCCAACCCAGCGATGAATTGGAGGTAACTTTATACTATACCATTCTATGAAGCAAGGTTCAAGACAGGGGGACGTCTCAATTCAATTCAACCCCATTGGTTGCGGAAATTTCAGTGGCATTCGGGAGGTATCTTGGTGGATTGAACCCTGACCTTACCCCGGCTTCGACAGTCGAGAAACTCAGGACCAGTGCATCCAGAATTGTTTTCGCCTGGATTTTGGCAAGTTCGGGTGACAGCCAAATGTGGGCGGCCATGGCGTATCGGGAATGATCGTGTTCCTCCGAGTGAAGGTGGTGTTCATGTGAGTGTCCATGCGAAGAAATTGGGAGAAGTTCAATGCCGTCGCGCAGATCGACTGTTCGGGTATTGCGGGCAGTTTTCGAATTCTGGACAGAAGGCCATATTCGAATTCAACACCGGTACGAAAATACAGCTTTGCTTCCGAAAGGTCTGCCACCTTTGCGGCAGTGGGAGTGAAATTGTGGGGATCCCCTCCCGGTTTGATGAGCGCCCGTACCGAAACTCGATTTCCCGCTACCTGTTGAACAAAGAATGCGTGAGGGATAATGCTCGTGAAAACAATCGGTTTTCTCGGGCCTTCCGGTCTATCCGACCCACAAAGCATGAGAATCGCCATTATGCCCGTAAACACAATTTGAAGCAATTTGATCCTTCGGTTCAGTTGTTACCTCTGAAATCCGTCGGTTCGCTTCGAAGTCAAATACTTCTTCCAAGCGTAGCGGGAACGAAGCGGCCCAGTTTTACATGTTTTGCGCTTATCAGCCGATGCGCCAGTTTTTTCACTTCTTCGGCTTTTCCGCGGAGAAGGATAACTTCTATACAGTTGTCGTGATCAAGGTGGGCATGCATTGTGGAAATTATTGTTTCGAAGTGTTCGTGCTGTTCTTTTGTAAGGTACTCCGCGACCCCACGTCTATGGTGATCGTACACAAGCACAACCGTTGCGGCCGTTTCACCAGCGAGTGCCTCCCATTCGGTCTCGACCAGGCTGGCTCGAATGAGATCCCGTATGGCTTCCGAACGGTTTCCGTATCCCCGACGTTCAATATCTTTGTCGAAGCGGTTGAGAAGGGATTCCGAGAGAGATACTCCGAAGCGTATCGTTTCTTCCATATTTGTGCAGACTCCATTTTAGGCTGAAACATAAAAATAGCTTTCCCCAAACCCCGGATGGGACCGTACCGAGATCCATGGTAAGTGAGCATAGAAAAACTATGGTCGTGGACCGGTTCCCTGAATTATATTGCGCAGCAGCTTACACGGAATGCCGTGAGTTGATTGCGAAACTTGGGTTGGTAGCTCCTCAGAGCCGTCGGATTTGAATCGGCGCATCCGAGTCATTTATCGACCCAACCGTGAGTTCTCGTCATTTCCATCCGGGAGTCAATATGCCCCAGAACGGTAGCCTTGCCCGAAATTTTCTGATGTACTCCTTGTGTGCGCTCGTGTTTTTCGCCAATTCCAATGAAGCGGCGATTCGGGTTGCAGTCCTTCCTTTGAGTAGTTCACCGGAACTGGATCGTGCTGTCCCGCATTTGGTCCGTCGGGAAGTGGAGCGACAATTCGCCCAGACCGACCAGGTCGTGCAGGCCAATGCACTCGATGTCGAGCGAGCCGTAGGAGCCCCCTGGCATGTTTCCTACCAACTTTCCCCGGGCATTGTGGCATCCGTTGCACGAGATCTCGGCACACCGGTGGCGCTGTATGGTTCTGTTTTCGGAAGTGGTTCCGAGGTGCGGATTTCACTCGGTCTGGTAGAGGTGGAATCCGTAGAGTCGCTTGTGGAGATCAGCAGGAAATCCGCTACCGATTCCGCATCCATTGTTTCGGCTGTTGCGGGTATGGGAGAAATCCTCAAAAGCAGACTCCAAACACTCCCTTCGTATACGAAAGATACCACTGATTCTCTGGTGGTAACGGTGGCCAGTGTTCCGGAAGGGGCTTGGCTAACCATAGACGGAGACACGGTCGGCACCACCCCTTATACCGATTCTAATTTCGTTCCGGGGACCCACCGCATTGCACTCTATGCCGACAGGTATGAGCGTTTTGAGAGAGAAATCGATTTTCCGGCCGGGTCTCCTCGCAAGATCAGAGTTCGTATGCGTCCCAGGTTTGGTGGCGTCATGATTCTTGGTACCCCGGCCGATGCCGCGGTTGAACTCGGCGATTCCATTTCCGGAACGGTTCCTTTTTATCATGACAATGTCGTTCCGGGAACTTACCGGCTCATCGTATCAAGTCCCGCGTACCGAAGTTTTACCGCCCGGATCGATGTTGAGCGGGGCAGTGTCGACACGCTGGATGTTTCGTTGATGACTCAGGCCTGGTATGATTCTCTCCAACATGCGAAACAAATTCGACGTCGAACCGCGAGACGTATCACTTTCGGCGCGATCGGGGTCGTGCTTGCGGGGACGGGATTTTTTGTCGATCGTGAAATAGCTCGTCGAGTGGACGATGCTGGTGCCGCGTACGATACGTACAATGAGCCGGGCCTTACCGCGAGTGAATACGATTCACGGTATCAGGCATACCTCGATGCCCACGAAGAGATCGACAAGCCCGAGGGGGCGAGAAATATCCTGTATGTTCTGGCCGGGGTAAGTGCCTTGGGGTTCGCGATTTCTATTCCGTTCTGACAATTCGGGCACTCATTTATGCTTTACTCTGGAAGAGCATAATGGGGGGGACCCGGGGAAAGCTATAGGTCGTTTATGCGATATCTTTACGTTCTGCTTGTTTTTTTTGTCGGATGTACCATACAGGATGATCCATTGAATCGGAACAATCCGTTCGATCCCGGTGGTGGGGATTTTACCGAAAATCAGCCGCCGCGCTTTGTATCGATTGTCGTGAAAGACTCCGCCTGGTTTGACTATGATCATGATACAGGCGAAGGGACAATTATTCTTGTCCTTCATGTTTCGGACCCAAACCAGGAGTACGATACTCTTGGGTATACATTATCATGGGGTGGCGGCACGCGGACGGATACGGTAATTGCCGGGGAACTCGTGGATATTGAGATACCCGGAATGAAACCATTCGATGAAGTGAATTATTCAGTGCGTATCACCGATATCGCCGAAAATTCGATAGATACGGCGGGCGTATTCAGCACTCCCGACGGAGTTCCGCCGCCGGCGCCGGAGATCCTGGAGGTGGACCTGAGAGAGACGTATATCAACGTGTACTGGTCCTCTGTCGCTGAAGCCGACAGTTTCCGGCTCTATCGGTCCGATGGACCGGAGAATGATTTTCACTTGAGTGATTCAGGGGGAATTCAGAGGGAATACTATAGAGGTAGATACTATTCTTCGGATTATGTACCCGACTATCGTACCTACTGGTATCGGGTAGCTTCAGTCAATGAGTACGGAGAGTGTCGATCGAAAGAATCCGTTCCGGGTCGGCTGGTATATTCCTGTTTGCCTACTCCATCGAGAGTATCTGCGTCTAACGGCGAATACCTGGATTATATACGTGTGAGGTGGAACGCTGTTTCATCAAATTATTGCGGCAGTGACAATGTGTATTATGTCGTGTATAGACGTAGTTCGGAAAATGAGCCTTTCCTGCCTATTGATTCGGTGGAGTACACAAATGATTACTACTCTACCAGCCTGTACTACTACGACTCGGTTACCGTTTCACAAATATTCTATTACAAGGTGGCAGTGTTCGACGATTCATGTCGCGGAAGCGATTACAGCTATGAGGTTTCGGGATATCTCAAAGGCCTTTCCGCTCCCTATTCCGTAACAGCGAGTGAGGGCACTTACGATTCACATGTCCTGGTCACATGGGGACAGGTGAGTGGGGCGGAGAAATATGTTGTATACCGATCGGAGTCGTCTTACGGCGATTATGAACCCCTGGACACTGTCGCAGTCCGTGAATACCGAGATTCCACCGTCGAGACATACGGGTCACGGTACTACCGCATTGCGGCAATGGATCATCGCGGACGAGTCGGCAAGCGAAGCTCCTATGATTCGGGACGGCTGAAAAAATTGTCCGCTCCAATCGGGCTTACCGCGAGTGATTCCACCCACTTTAGCTATGTATATCTTGATTGGGCGTCACTCCCGGGAGCGAAAGGATATGTCGTATATCGTGCCAGGTATACTAACAGCGGCTATCAGGCAATAGACACGGTCGAAGCCCATTCCTATGTCGATACGGTCAAGGGTATCTATAACACGTATTACTACAAAGTCGCGGGTTTGTCTTCATTTGGAGAGCCGGGCTTTTTAGGTGAATCTGCCAAAGGATCGGTCATGTCCTCTTTGCATGTGCGAAATGTGAGCGCCGACAACGGCGTTCATTGGAAATATGTGACCGTCACATGGGATCCTCTTTTTGACTCGACAACATACGTAGTTTATCGTAAGCGCACCGAGGAGGAAACGGTTGTCCTGGATACCGTTACGAATGGTACTCGGCTACAGGATACTGTCTCCGGTGCCGGTCCCTGGTTTTATGCGGTAGCTGTACTGCTGCTCAACGGAACCGTCGGCGACAAGAGTGACTGGGCCAAAGGTATGTCCGGAGTTTCTTCGTCGGTATCCGGTCTTACCGCAAGCAAAGGAACTTGGGTTCACCATATACAACTGTTGTGGAACGGTGTTCCCTCGGCCGTGGCATATGTAATTTCATCGACCCGTGACGACAACCCTGCTTTCACTGTTCGAGATACCGTGCCCGGGACCACCTTTCGCGATTCCGTTCCGGATTTCAGGCGCTATTACTATTATGTCACACCGCTGGGTCCGGACGGCAGTATGGGAATCACGAATGGTCCGATCGACGGGTACAGGGCAAAGATTCCAGCTCCTTCAGGGGTAACTGCAACCACCGGCGAGTATGACGATAAAATCGTTGTTGGTTGGGATACCCTTTCAAGCGCTTATGATTATATCGTTGAACGTCGCCGGGCAAATGCAGACGATATTAGCGCAATCGACACCCTTTCAGCACCACCGTATTTGGATACCGCGGTCGAGAAGCATGTTTCTTTTGAATATCGAGTGACCACTTATGTAAATGGAGAAATGAGTGATCCGAGCGATTGGGTACGGGGTTACGTCGGGGAACTCACACCGCCGGCCTGGCTTGGTGCTTCCGCTGGTAAATCCAAAGAGCGCATTACACTGAGTTGGGGCGAAAGCAGTGCCGCCGATCGTTATGTAATCTACCGAAGTGATCGTCTTGCCGGTCCGTACAGCCCCATTGATACCGTTCAGAATACAGTGTACCATGATAATGTCCATCGGTATGGAGAATTCTACTATAGAGTGGCTTCCATGAACACCCAGGGAGATGTTGGGTCCATGTCCGATGCAGCAGAGGGGTATCTGACGCCGGTTCCCGCAACGCAGAACCTTCAGGCATCTTATGGAGTTTATCCTTCGAGTGTATCGCTGATCTGGAATTCGCTTTCCGAAGTTGAAACGTACGTGGTTTCCAGACGCGTTCCGGAGTCGAATGACTTTACAATTGTAGATACGGTCGCCGACATATCTTTCAAAGATAATGATTTGGCTAATTCGCAAGAGTACACATACAAAGTTGCCGGGATTTTTCCCAAAGGACGGGGGCCGTTCTCGCCCGAGGTGGTGGGACGTACAATGTTTGCTCCGGAAACGCCGATGGTCGAGTCCCACGCCGAGTACATTGAATTGAGCTGGCAGTCGTATGCATTCGCCGACGGCTACTACGTGTACCGGGGAGATGATCTGAATAGTATGGCAATCACGGCAGACAAAAAGTGCAGTACATGTGCAATAATCGACAGTATTGGAAGTACCAAGTACTACTCGGTGAGTTACTATAATGCACAAGGGGAGTCACCACGAAGTTCAGCCGTGCCGGCGAAACCTCTCTCACCGGCACCAACGGGGCTGCGGGTTGTGGATTCAGTCGAGCATGTACTTATCGAATGGAATCCGACGGCAATGGCTTCAAACTATCGGATTTTCCGCGGATTGAATGGTGAGGAGCCGGTTATTTATGGAAAAACGTCAAGAACATCCTACCTGGATCCCGCACCAAAAACCTCACCGGCAACATACAGGGTGGCCGCAATTGCGGGAGGAGACATGACGGCATTGAGCGAGCCCGTAACGATTCGTATGAGGCAAAGACCTGAAGCTCCTCGGAATCCGATGCTCACGGCGGAATCCGATCATCTCGTGCTGTCCTGGGATGCTCCTTCGAATGGAACTCCTAAGGAGTACCGAATATACCGCAGTATGGTTTCTCATACAAGCGGATACGAGATGATTGCCGCTGTTGCAGATCATTTGTATCGTGATTCTGTTGAAGCGAATCGTGAATACTTCTATAGAATCAGCGCTTTCGCCTACGACATGGAAGGGCCGAAGAGCGAAATTGTCGGCGGACATGTCACCGGAGGCGAGCTGTTTCCCCCTTCCCCTGAAGGTGTATCCGCGACAAAAGGAACTATGCGCGATACCGTGTTGATTCACTGGAATTCGGTTCCAAGTGTGTCAGGTTACCGAGTATTCCGCAATGAAACACGCATTGGGGAAGTTGCCGATACCTTTTACTATGATCCGGTCGATACGAACACGCATTACGAGTATCGGATTAAGTCATACAACGCCGGAGGGGAAAGCCTTCTCAGTGATGCGGCCGTTGGATTCCGCACTCCGATTCTAGTGCCGTCCGTGCCACTCAATGTAATCGCTTCGGACACTTCGGATGCCGGAATCAGAATCAGTTGGGACCGACCAATAGATGGAGACGTAAAAGGCTATTATCTGTATCGGTCGCATTCGGCGTATGTTCAACCTGAAGAACCGGTGGACAGTACTACCGCGAACAAGATGGTTTACTGGGATTTTCCATCGAAATCGTACCCTGCATTCTATTATTATCGTGTCAGTGCATGGAACGATTTCGGGGAGGGAGAGCGATCGGAGGCCGATGGCGGAACACGAGGAAAACCGTAGACTCGACGGTGTGTACAAATACCGTCGGCGTTTCGCGATGGAAGAACGTGCAACGGCTTACGCAGAATGCCGTGAGTCGATTATCGAAGTCGGGTTGAGTTCGGCGGCACCCGGAACATTTTCGACAATTCTTCTTACGTGACCGGCCCCTATGGTGCCGGTACCGATTATGCCAATGGCGACATTTCCCATTTGTGATTTCTATAGTGTTTTTTGCTCACTCGTCCGAAGCCGACTGAAGTGGAATCCCTGCTCGATAATATCAAATCATGGAGAGTCCATCAATTATTCATCGGCCGGTAAGCCGACTGGGCTGTAAGTGATCTTGAGTGAGGCCTCAACCGCCGAATTTTCGTGCGATCCGCTGCTCACCAAGCATGGTGAAGAGTTTTGCAAAAGAGGCTACCAAACCGGTCGCGGCAGTCCATACAATGGTACGCATCCATCCGGATTTTGATGGATCGCTCGGAGGTTCTTCGTGCGTACTTCGTTGCCAGGTGAGCTTGAGCAGCTTTTTCACTGCAAATCCTGCCAAACCCGTGGAAATCATGGCGATTGCGACAATGACCGGTTTTGGAATTCGTTTCTTCATATACACATGCTCCCGGAATATGTTCTCAACAGCAGAACTAAAAATAGATTTTCGCGCGACTATGCGTTGTTCGAAAAAGAAGCGTTTGTGCCGAAGGCCGATTATGCGTACCCGGCGCGTTCAGGTAACCCGACTTCGATACAGTCGAGATCGTGCAACAGCTTACGCAGAATGCCGTAAGTCGATTATTGAAGTCGGGTTAGACTCAAGGAAGCTATAAAGCAAACATCAAACCGGAGTTCGGGGCGTTATGAAACCAACTCCCAATCTTCCCCAATGCATGCCCTCTCCGATATCAATAGGGAAGAACGGCATCGAGGAGTGAGAAATACAACCGCAGGATCTCCTCTCCGGCAAGGGCCGCGGCCCACGCGCCTATACCGAGAAAGGGACCGAACGGAATGAGGTGGTCCTCGCGCAGCCTTTTCACCACAATCATCGCGACTCCGGCAAATGCTCCGATAAATGACCCGAAAATGATGCCGAGGAACGCGACTTTCCATCCCCATGCCGCGCCGAGAAAGGCCATGAGTTTGATATCGCCGCCACCCATTGTTTCTTCTTTTCGGAAGATGATTTTGCCGAGATACCCGATTGCCAAAAGCGTACCTCCACCCGTCAGAGCCCCGATAACCATCTCGAGTGGAGTTATACTTCCCGGCAGGAAGGAAACCAGTATTGCCGTGACCAGCCCTCCCAGGGTAATGCCGTCGGGGATAATGTAATGAACCAGATCTATAAAAAGAATAGGGATAAGAAGGAGAAGTGACAGAGACTGAACTACCAGAACCGCTGCCTGGGCTGGTGATGCCGGCAGTGCGGGAGCCACGTGGAAATGCCACACCAGTACGGCGCATACGGCCGTGAGAGCCTCCACGATGGGGTAGCGCAGCGGAATGGAAACCTTGCATCCGACACATTTTCCCCTGATGAACAGGTAGCTGAGAACCGGAATGTTTTCGAGTGGGCCTATGGCGCGAGAGCAGACGGGGCACCGGGATCCGGGCCAGACTATCGATTCTCCACGAGGAAGTCGATAAATCAGAACGTTGAAAAAGGAACCAATCAGGAGTCCGAACGCAATAACGACGACCGTGTAGAAAACCGTCATAGGTACTGGGTCCTCGTGCGCTTGTGCGCTTTATTTGTTTATTTCCGTTGAGCGGATCCCTCGCCCGGAGAGCCGCCCGTATCGGTAACCGCACGACTGCCAAGTCGTTCCCCGGCTTCCTTGAGCTTTTTCACGGGCGGCGACTCCAGAAGACCGTCATAGTACTTCCGATACTCCCGACTATCCGGAACCGTGAGCCGATAGGGGATTTTGGAGTATAGCATGTAGATCATCGAGCTGTCAATTCTATCAAGCAGGAGCGACTCGGGTGCGAGAGAGCCGGCGAGGAGAAAAACCCACAAAAGTAACGCCGCCTTAAAAAGACCCGTGAGCCCTCCGAGCAGCCGGTCGACAATGCCAAGCATGGCAAGATGAACAATCTTGCGAACAATCCATCCGATTGCGAGCAGAAAAATAGCCGTGGTTACGTATACGCTGAGGAATGCGATAGCGGTTGTGACGGGAGGAGGAGTTGGGAGGAATGCCAGTTTGGGATATAACTCAGGATAGAAAACGACCGCACAGATAAACCCGAGAATCAACGCCGCAAGGCGGAAAACTTCGGATATGAACCCTCTTTTAATGCCGATTATCAGGAATATCGCCGCAACGGATGCACCGATAATGTCGAAAAAATGCATTGCTATGCCACCCACACAAAAAAAGACGAGAAATACTTCTCGCCTTTGAAAATTCGAAGGAACCGACCGTCTACTTTTCCTCGATTCCTACAACGCCGCCGTCTTCCATATAAAAGACCTTGAAATTGCCTCGTTTGTAGGTCCATCGTTCCTGTTCCGCCCACGGCTGTTTTACAATTTCAAGCTTCTTGGGTTCACCCAGAAGAAATCGTACGGTGGAAGCTTGCATGCCGATTTCGAATCGACCGTCGTAAATGCAGGCTTTGTCCAGCTCGGGGAGATCGGGGTTATTCCGAATGTACACATCAATCTCATCTTGCGACGGCTTGATGAAATCCTCGCCCATACATCCGAAGAGGCTCAGCAGTGCCAGACTTGTAATACTAAGAACCAGATTCCTCATTATCAAACTCCTCTTCAGTCGAGTATACTTTCACAAGCTTGTCCAGTCCAACCACCTCAAGGACATCGCGCACATACTCATTGGGTTCAATCAGAACCAGACGCCCATCCCGCTTGGAGAGTGTATTATGGCAGAAAATCAGAACATTCAGAGCACCACTATCGAGATAGGTCACCTGCGCAAGATTCAGGCCGATTCTAAGTACGTTCTTCTCAACCATTTGATTGATAAACGACTTGAGGACGATAGAGTCTTTCAGCCTGTTAACTTTCCCGACCACATCTACTATCGTGAAGTTGCTCTTTTCTCTGGTACCGATATCCATTTTGCTTCGCTCTCCACTGATGCATTGGAACGGCTAATTGAATCTAAAATAATATCAATTGCCCACAGAATACACAAAATGCAAACATTTGCCCGAAATGTCTGTCGAATTCGCAATAAAAATGCAAAATACGACATATCTCAGCTCAACCGGGGCCGGATTTCACGAATCGGCGGCATGCACCGCGTTTCGCCGATCACTTTTCCCATTTTCGAGAATCTGCTCGAGTCGGCGGGAGAACTCCAGGGATTTCTCATTCTCGCGACATTGCGCCACCGAAAGCGTTACCGTAATACCGTCACTCAGCTTCTGCGTTTTCAGGGTGCGTGTGTGTACGTTCTGCCGTATTCTTTCGGCGAGTTCCAACGCTTCCCTTTCGTTCGTATTGGGAAGAATGATCAGAAAACGATCTCCGGAGTAACGCGCAAGCACATCAACATTACGGACTGTATGGCGCAGAATTTTGACGATTAGTCCCAGGATTTCGTCTCCGGCCTCATAGGATAATGTTTCATTAACCCGGTAAAAATGATCGACATCCAGCAGAATTGCCGCCAGTGCATGGCGATATCGACTTGCACGACGGATTTCGTCTTTCAGTTTTTCTACATAGAATGATGGGGCGTTCATACGTTCCCACCATTCTTCTCGTCCCTTGGCATTCCGGACTGTTTCGAGGTTCTTGTAATCCTCTTTTTGCGTACCTGCCGTTGGCGGGTAGATCTTCTTCAATGAGAAGAAATCCACCACCGCGGCTTGAATAAACATTGGTCGACCGAGTTTCTCCCCAAGCTCTTTTTTGTGCGCGAGCACGCGACTCCAGTTCAGACGTGCTTCCGACTCGTTCATGGATTGCCCGGAGAGTTTTTCCATCAGGAAGGAAAAGGGACGGCTCTTCGCCTGAGAACCGCCGATGAACAGACCGGCCACATAGGTATAGGACGGGGAATCGTTCTTCTCCAGGGGCACACGGACAAGCGTGTTGAAGCCGGGAAATGGAAGCTCATTTCTCATGGGGCTGGGGATCTCTGCCGGCATATTTATATTGAAATCGATTAGTTCACGACAAATTGTTTACCCCCTCGATCGAGAGGTACAATTACCCAAAATACATCCGGTGAGGGTGAATGTGGAAACCCCCGTGAAATTGAGGGAATCACATCGGAAACGATGAGTCCGTATCAGGTGATTCCGGCGAGGGAAATTGGGAATATCGATGAATAATAGTTCCGTCCGCGACGTATATTCTCAGATTGCCGACAACTTCCTTTTGAAGGAGGGGAAAATGAGCCTTATCGAAGTGAAATGCCCGATGTGCAAGGGAACCCTCTGGATTGATCCCTCTTCCGGCGAAGTAGTGGATCATAAGGCCGACGGCCGGACGAAAATCGATTTCAAGAGCTATATGAAAGAGCAGGCACAGAGAGGTTCTGCTTTGGAAGAGAAAATGAAACGGGCAAAAGAGCAGGAAGACAAGCGTCGGCAGGCTATGGACGCGAAGTTCAAAGCGGCCAAAGAGCGACCAGACGAAATACAGGGAGAATATCACTCACCGTTTGAGTGGGACTGATCAATCATTGAAGTGGGAGGCGAAATGATGCGGTTGATGATGCTGGGGTGCGTTGCGGCGTTGGCATTCAGTTGTTCCGGAGAGCAGTCGAAGACGTCGGAAAGCAAAACGCAGGCTAACACCAAAAAGGAGGAATCCGTGAAATCGGATGAAGGGACGGAGCTGCAGGATGGTCTGTACGCCGAAATGAAGACGAGCATGGGAACAATGCTGATAGCACTCGAGTTCGAAAAAACGCCGATGACGGTCACGAATTTTGTGGGTCTGGCCGAGGGTAAAATCAAGAATTCGGCAAAAGACCCGGGTGAGCCTTACTACGACGGCTTGGTTTTCCACCGCGTAATTACGGATTTCATGATACAAGGTGGCGATCCTCAGGGCACCGGCGCGGGCGGACCGGGGTATCGCTTTCCCGACGAAATCGATCCGACGCTGAAGCATACCGGTCCGGGTATTCTCTCCATGGCCAATGCCGGTGCCGGAACGAATGGTAGTCAGTTTTTCATCACCCATAAGGCAACCCCGTGGCTCGACGGCCGTCATACGGTTTTCGGCAGGGTGGTGGAAGGCCTGGATGTGCTCGACAAGATCGCCTCGGTACCAACAGGCCCGGGAGACCGCCCCGCGCAACCGATCACGATCGAAAAGGTAACGATTAAAAGAATCGGCGAAAAGGCCCAGAGTTTTAGTGCCGATCAGGCGACTTTTGATTCACTGGTGAAATCCGCGAAGTAATTCCGGATTCAGATATGTGCAGAAATGATCCTCCTTTTCCGGTTGGTCCGGAGAGGGAGGGTTTTTTGTTTTTGGGGGATAGTGGAGGTCGTGAATGATTGTACCTGCCTGTTTGAGGATGTCGCTTCGTAATCCGAACCATTCAAAATGAATAATCGATCGAATACTTCCCCTGTGGCAAACTGGTCCTCGAAGAAACCCACGCCAATGAAGTGGCACAGGTCTTTATTGTTGCACGTTTGACAAAAGGTGAAGAAGTAATCGTTGAGTCGGAAAGTGTCGATATATATGAAATGTGTCTGATTGCGGCTTTCTCTCTGTACGGTATCTCTACTCCTTGGCTTCGGCTTCGCACGATATGTCTTGAATGTTCCCACCCTCACCCAGCTTCCCCGCACTTTCCGCCGCCCCGGTTCATTCCAAAAGACGTTACATGGTACGTGGGGAGTGACATGGAAGTCCGAATGGATGCCGAACTGAACACTACCAAAATATCCAACATCGGGGGAGTCGCCCGTCGAACCCAGACCGACCACACCAAATCCCCTCGAGAATACTACATCAAAAACCACCTGGGCTCGACCGTCACCATGGTCAACGACGAAGGCGAAAAGGTGGCCGATGTCTTCGAATACTTCCCCTACGGCAAACAGATCCTCGAAGAAACCCACGCCAACGTCCCAATAACCGAAACCTTCACCGGCAAAGAACTCGACCGGCTCGATTATGATTTGGCGATTGGGGATGATGGGGTGGGGTTGTATTATTTTGGGGCGAGGTACTACGACCCTGAAGTAGGGTTGTGGACAAGTTGTGATCCATCAGAACAATTTTGGTCACCTTACAGTTATACTGGTAACGGGATTAATCCGATAATAGGAGTGGATCCTGACGGACGTGATGTTAGAGTGTTTTCAAGAGCAGTGTCGATTGGCGGATATCGGACAAAATACAATCACATGGTTATCGAAGTATACAATCGTGCTCAAGGCGCTCCTGATGCTACATATTCTTTGATTTCGAGAGGAGCGGAAAAGATTCCTATGTTTGCAAGGGATTGGCCTGCTGATGTGGCTGAAACAAATAATGCAAAATCTTCGTATGTAATTAGTCAAAACAATCCAAGTTTTGATGAAGCTGTAATGAGTGCTGCTGCTAATTATAGAGTTGAAGACTGGACTTATCCTCCAGATGCAGGAATATTTTGGAGCGGCCGACAGAATAGTAATACAACAATAATTAGCTTTTTTCTTGATATGGGGATGTGGTTTTACCCAGATATATTTTTTCCGAATTCACCAGCGCCAGGATTTACTGAAGGCTTGCCTGGAGCGAATGGCAACGTATCTGTTGATGTGAGTGGTGTAACTTGTTCGGGCTGCGTGGATTAACACAGAGAGATAGGAACGCCTATGATTACCTATAGAATCTGCTTAATATTTTCAGCCTTGGCAGGATGGCTAAATATTGACATGAACTATGCATATAGGGACTGGTGGTATAGGCAGAATAATGAAGATTTGAATTTTCTCTTTGCTTTTTTTGCTGGGCTTTTCATTATAGCCATAACAATCGTTGTTAGATTGATGGCTGGGAATAGAAAACTGTCAAGGTACTTTGACGCGCCGTTTTGGTTGCTATATGCCATTTCAGTTATAGGTAGTTTGGAATGGAATGGAGTCATTCTGTTTGAGCCATTGATGATTTTAGTTTTTGTAGTTCCTCTTTTGCTCTTTGTTTTAAGCTTTATGAAGCTGCAAAGGATTGAACCACAAGACCCATAGCTCTTACCACCTTTTCCACTCCTTCCTATCCTTCCTCGCAAAAAGCTCGATTTTCTTCAATGTCGGATATGCCTTCTCAATAATCCGATAAAAATCATCGGGCTTTTCAGAATGCTTGCCCCTCTTCGCTGGAATCACACTTTCTGGTCTCGACTTCGGGTCGGGACACGGCATTTTCCCTTTGGTTCCGACCAATAAAAACTCATGCTTCGACCTCGCCCAGTATCCCATTCCCACTTACGCATAATGCCGTGAGTTGACTGCGAAACCTGGGTTAGGAAAACCGAAACGGAGAGGTCCACCGGCCCGGCCGTACCCAGCCCACGCAATAAGCACAACAACAAAAAAGGAGACCGCATTTATATGCCGTCTCCTTTTTAAAATGGTCGGGCAGAGTGGATTTGAACCACCGACCGCCTGAACCCCATTCAGGTACGCTACCAGACTGCGCCACTGCCCGATCAAAATCAATTGAGTATTATAACCTAAGCTGAGCGATTCTCTCGCGGAAAATCGCATCAACTTAGGTATAAAATAGTTGATTCCCCCGGCAATGCCAAGGGAAATTGCAACGAATATACCACTGTCACGGCTGTGATGCCCTCTTTTGTTGCCTTCGAGCTTCGCTTTCGGTTCTGCTCAGTCGGCAGCCGCAATAATCCTGGCGATATATGCCCATTTCTTTGCTGAGACGAACACTGAGAAGAAAGCCGTTTTTTTTCTTGAAATCATAAGAAACGTACTCCACTCCGAATTCTTCGGCGGCTTCGGCGCCGGCCTCGTTGAGCATCCCGATCCTTTTGTGCGGGCTAATACTCATCACGGTCGTATATCGGGGCTGTCCGTTTTCTCGACAGAACCGTGCGGTATCCCGTAGCCTGAGCCGAAAACAGTGGGCGCATCGTTCGCCACCCTCGGGAGTATGAACATAGGCAGCGACCGCCGTTTCCCAGGCCTCGGGACGGTAGGGAGCCGAAAAGAACGGTATGCCGAACTCATTCGCGACACGATGGGCTTCCCGGAGTCGTTTTTCGTATTCGGCTTCCGGCTGGATATTCGGGTTGCTGAAAAAACAGGTAAGCTCGTGGGTATCTCTGAGCGTTTTGACCACGTAGGCTTCATCGGGCGCGCAGCAGATATGAAGTACGAGGTGATCTTTGTTCGGATTCATGAAGCCCACGGTTATGCTTTGTTGAGTCCATTTCGAAGTACCTCGGAGACCGAAGGACGACGTCGGTTCAGGAATGCCGTGGTCGCTTTCCATCCCAGAAAGACAGCCAACACAAACACCAGAAACGCCGTAGCTTTTATGACCCCGGCGAATAGAGCGGCAAGAAACACAAGAGCCGCTAAGGCGGCAATCCCCGCGATAAAAAGGCACTTCTGTGCATACAACCGAAAAATAAATCTGCGGTAGTCTCCGGGCCGTTCACCGAAAAATCTCAGAAGTCGCAAGCCTTCCTTCGCACTTGAGCCCCGGAATCGTCGATGACGGGATAGCTCATCCATTACGTCATTCCATCCCTTGCTTTCCACATACCGTTTCAGGAACGGAGTCACGAACGCGGCATGTCCCCGTTCGAGCATAATGTCCGCCATGGGTGGAATAAGCTCTTTCTCCCCGGGCATGCATTTATATGCCAGATGCAGATAGTGGAACGCTTTTAGATTTCGGTCCTGTTCCTGGTAAAAATCGGCGAGGAACCAGTAATCCTCCATGCAGTAGGGCTGCTCCTGCTTGATCACGCGCTGCACCAGCTCTTTCATCCGATCATGGTGCCCGGCTTCACGCAAGTGATGATAGTAGTCCCGCATAATCTCCGGGTTTTCCGGCTCGAGTCGAAGTGCCTCTTCGAATGCTGCGCGGGCTTTATCGTTGTTTTTCCGTTCCGAATAGGCGATTCCCTTTACCCTTAGCGCTTCGGCATCTATCGGGGAAACATCGAGAGCCTGGTTGGCCACCTTGATTGCCAGCTCAGGCTTGCCGTTGTTCAGGTGAACGTAGGCCAGATCGACATAACCGACTGCAGAGTTGGGATACAGCGAAATCGTGTCGCCGGCCAATTTCTCCGCTTCGGCGGCTTCGTTGTTCTGCGACAGGCAAAACACCAGGCGTGAGAGTGTCCGAATATTATTCGGTGATATCTTAAGGTAGTCCCGATACAGCTTGATGCTCTTATCCGGCTCTTCCGTGAGAATGAAATGGTCGGCGAGCAGATCACGCACTTCCTCGAATCGTGGATTGATCTTGAGCGCCTTTGAGAAACTCTTTTCCGCGTTTCTGTGCTCACCGGCGCGTTCATACGCGATTCCGATATTGCGCAGGGCTTCGGGATTGTCACTCAGCACATCACGCGCAGCGCTGAACGTGTCGATTGCTTTGGCGAAATCGCTGGTTTCGGTATAATACCAGATCAGGGCGTTCAGGACAAGATCGTTTCTAGGATGAAGTTCGTATGCTTTGGACAGATACGGCCAGGCTTCATCCATTCGTTCCATCTGAGTCTGGGCGTAGAACATACCAAGAAGGCAGTCCAGATTGTCGCCCTCGGCATTGAGACATCGCTCGAGATAGTCGACCGCCTTTTCCGGCTCGCCTCTTTCGGAGTACAATCGTGAATATAGAAAGTCGATCTCCCATTCATCCCGATAGATCTCGGAATAGCGATCAAGCAGTTTCAACGCCTCCGCATCGAGACCAATCTCAAGATACTCCTGGATTTTCTCCACGAGTTCGGGTACATCAAGCCATTCATCCATAATAGCGAAGGATCTCTGTTCTCAAACCGGCGGAGCCGCGGCCGGAATACCAGGCGACTGTATACCGGAGTAAAATTTCATGGTTCGTGCTCGTGCTCGAACTCGAGTACCGTCAAACTCAACTACGCCTGCCCCGCGATGCTCTTGATCTCCGTCCTCGAAACAAGAGACGACCTTTTGCAGGCACATTAGTAATATATATACATGTATTTCGAATTTCGAAGCCTCAGCCGTTGTCGGGAATCCTGGCCCGGGCTTCCGCAATCAACTCACGGCATTCTGCGTAAACTGTTGCGAAGCTTCGCTTTCCGGATTTGAAACCATCGGGTCCAATCTTGGGGGGTGAATCCGCAGGAAAAGCTTTTCCAGACCCCAGGAGAAACCAAAACCGGCGGCAAATGCAAGAACCGCGCTGCCGACGGCAACGGGGGATTCAGCACGCTCCGGGGCCACTATGCTCCACACGATGAGGGTACTCGCCGCCGTAAGAATCGGCAAGCCGAACAGTAAAAGTGCGGCGAGCGCCTCATTGACGACATATCGTGTGAACCGAACTCTGATTCCGGGTGACAGAGATTCTCCACAGCGAATTGAAAGCCACATTTTTCGAGCCCCCGGCTTCTCGGCACAGGAGGTACACCCTTTGCAGCTCGTTTTGGTATCGCATTCCGACGGCGCCACAACAATGCGTACCTTGTCGGGTCTGCATTCCAGTACCGTAGCATCCGCGGTTCTCATTTCACCAAGGGGCATTATTTATCTCTCTGTAATACCGCCAAAATCCATTGCCGCATTCCGGATTTCGCCGATTCAGTACAAATGAGCCGGAATCCGGTCCATAACCGCGCCGTTCCTCACATAAATACGTTCGATTCTCTGGGAAATTCCGCAGAGAATTTCATACCCGATTGTATCCGCACGGAGCGCAACCTCATCGGGTGAGATTGTACTGGATTCCTGCGTACCGAACAGAACCGCTTCATCTCCGAGAGCAACCTCGGAATCGGGACCAACGTCGGCGATAACATAATCCATAGTCACCCGCCCGGCCAGTGGATACCGATTCCCCCGAATCAGGACTTCGGCACCGTGTCCACTCGCTCGTCGGGGATACCCGTCCCCGTAGCCGGCAGCGATAGCTGCAAGTGTCGTTCTTCGCTCGGTGACGTAGGTTCCTCCATAGCTTACCGGTGTTCCCGCCCCAACATCTTTCACCTTAACGACCGGTGCCCTGAGTGTCGCCACCGGAGCAAGTTCGGCCCCCAACTCTCCCGAGGGACTGGGGCGACATCCATAAAGTGCAATGCCCGGTCGCACCAACAGGCCCACTGATGAGCCGGTTTTCAGGGTTGCGGCGCTATTTGCGAAATGGACATAGCGTGGCTCGATCCCGGCACGGGACAGCCGGTCCAGCGCACTTCTGAATTTACCTTGCTGCTTATCTGTTGGCGCTGAGTCCGGTTCATCGGCACGAGCGAAGTGCGTAAACGCCCCGACAAGTTCGAGGTTTTGGGAACTTACGGCAGCAATGATTCTGTCGAGTTCGTCAAAGGATACTCCCATGCGAGACATCCCGGTATCGATATTCAGATGAACTTTTGAGCGAAACGCGACGTGCGTCAACTGTTCACAGGTTGAGGCATCGTTCAGTGTAAGATGTACGTTTTCCCGTGACGCCCATTCGGCTTCCGACAGACTGCATTCGCCCAGAACCAGAACCGGCGACCCGATTCCATTCTCCCGGAGGCTTTGCGCCTCGACCACAGAGGCAACCGCGAAGAAATCCACTCCCTGTTCCGCCAGAATTCTCGCCGTTTGAATTGCCCCACAGCCATATCCACAATCCTTGACAACCGCCATAACTGTCGCGGATTTTGGTATGTGTTTCCGGATGATAGATAAATTCTGAATCAGAGCGTCCAGATCGATAACAAGCTCGGGGCGATTCGTTCGGAATGGAATGTTCAATCAATTCTCTCCGGCTCGTACTTCGTCAATAATGGCCAGGAACTTTTTCGCGTTCTCGACAATTATTTCATACTTGCCTTCCATCGCCGCCTTCTTGTCCACCAGTGCGGCGCCAACTCCAAGTGCCGAGCATCCCGCGCGCAGGAAATCGGCCGCCGTATCGAGATTGACTCCACCGGTGGGGACGAATTCGATCTGTGGATAGGGGGCTTTGAGCGATTTGATGTACTTGGCCCCGCCGACTTCACCACAGGGGAACACTTTCACAAAATCGGCTCCCATTTCCCATGCGGCAAGAACTTCGGTAGGAGTCAATGCTCCCGGGCAGACGATTTTTGAATACCGGCGGGCTGTTTCCACAACCGCTCGACTCGTGCCGGGACTCACGATGAACTCAGCCCCGGCCAGGATGGCACTTCGCGCAGTTTGCTCATCGAGCACCGTACCCGCACCCATGACAATTCGGTCGCCAAAGGAGTCCGCGATACGTTCCATTACCTTCAAGGCGCCCGGCACAGTCATGGTAACTTCCACAATATCGACATTACCCTCAACCAAGGCTTCACAGATCCCAATCGCCTGCTCCGCGTCATCGGCACGCACCACCGGAAGAAGTCCACACTTCAGTATCCTGGATTTTGCTTCATGCTTGTTCACGATATCTCCTCCTGCTCCTCGATTTTATCTCCGACAGTTTCCCAGGAATCACCTTTGCGCCGACGGAAGAAACAAGAAATGTATCCCTTGTGGCAGGCCCCGCCTCTTTGGCTTATCTTGAAAAGCAGAGCGTCTCCGTCACAGTCGATGTATGCTTCCCGCACCGTCTGAACATGCCCGGAGGTTTCCCCTTTAAGCCAACGCTCCCGTCTGCTGCGGCTCCAATACACCATTTTTCCGGTCTCGAGCGTCTCGGCGAGCGTATCTTTATTCATGTATGCGAGCATGAGAACTTCTCCGGTATCTGCATCCTGGGCAATGGCGGTAACCAGCCCCTTTTCGTCAAATTTTACATTGTCGATCAAACTCATTCTCAGCAAAGCTCCATTTTGTGTTATTCTCGAATCTGGCCTTTCCCGACAACAACCCACTTGTATGTTGTGAGATCATCTATTCCCATCGGGCCACGTGCATGAAGCTTATCGGTTGATATACCAATTTCACATCCCATGCCGTATTCACCTCCGTCGGAAAAACGCGTGCTTGCGTTGGCCATTACCGAGGAAGAATCCACTCGTTTAATAAAATAGTCTATCTCCTTCTTCGATTTGGAGACAATCGATTCGGTATGATGAGATCCCCACGTGTTTATATGCTCGACAGCCTGATCGATTCCGTCCACCGATTTCACCGCAAGCCGTTCATCGAGATACTCTGCTTCCCAATCCGCCTTGGTGGCCCGTTTGATATCCTTGTCCAGGGAACGAACATGAGGATCACCATATATGGTCACTCCGGCATTCTTGAGTGCGTCGATCAGGAGTTTTTGATCGTTCTCATTCAGACCTGTATCGATAAGTAGCGTTTCCATGGCATTGCAAACGCCCGGTCGTTGTGTTTTGGAGTTTACCGCGATAGACACCGCCTTTTTCATATCGGCATCTCTGGAGACGAACACGTGACACACACCTTTATAGTGTTTTATGACCGGAATAAGCGAGTTTTCGGTAACCATTCGAATCAGGCCTTCACCGCCGCGGGGAATGATCAGATCGATTGTATCCTGCTGTTTCAGAAGTATTTCCACGGCGGCACGATCGGTAGTCGGTACCAACTGAACCGCATCGGCGGGAAGACCGGTCTGTTTGAGTGCTTTTGAGAAAAGAACCGCCAGTGCTTGATTGGAATGGAACGACTCCGATCCGCCCCGAAGAATCACCGCATTCTGGGATTTGAGACAAATTGCAGCCGCGTCGACAGTAACATTCGGGCGAGATTCGTAGATAATTCCGATAACACCGATAGGGACACGCAGTTTGTGGATTTTCAAGCCATTCGGTCTGACACGCTCGTCAAACGTCGTTCCCACCGGACTCGGCAGAGCGGCGACTTCACGCAGGCCCTTAATCATTGAACCCATCGTTTTGTCGGAAAGCGTCAGCCGATCGATCATTGCCGGGGCAAGTCCACGCTTCCGCGCTGCCTCCAAATCTTTTTCGTTCTCTTTTCGCAGGCTTTCTACGTTTTCACCAAGGAGCTTCGCCATCAATCGAAGGGCTTTGTTCACATCGGCAATACGACTGTTTCCGATCTCGTGCGACGCTCTGCGCGCCTTTCGGGCTGTCGTGGTAATCGTCTTTTCCAGTGTATTTACACCCTTCGCCATCCTCTGTGCCCCCCTCTCAAGCTGTTTGTGCCCCAGGTATTCAGTCTCGAAATATACAAAAACGGCTGATCAGGCACCTAAACAAGTGCAAGATTGTTTCGGTGAATGATTTCCTCAAACGGCATTTCGCCAAGGATGACTTCAATTTTCTCGGTTTGGAGCCCCTTTATTTTGTCGATATCTCCGGCACGATAATTCACCAAACCTCGGGCGAACAGCTTCCCCTTCGTGTCGATAATGTCCACCGTGTCTCCGACCGTAAATGATCCCGAGACGGTGCGTATGCCGGCCGGCAGAAGACTTTTGCCCGATTTTGTCAATGCCTTATGTGCACCGGCATCCACGGTAAGCGTGCCTTTCGATTTTCCCGTGAACGCTATCCAGCGTCGTCGTGCGGGCATCCTTTTATCCGAGGGGCTGAAAAGCGTGCCGGCGGACTCGTCGTGGAGTACTGTTGCCAGCCCGGCGTTGTAGCCGTCACCGATTATCGCTCGTATTCCTGCTTTTGTCACCATTGCCGCGGCGCGAAGTTTTGTCACCATTCCGCCCACGCCTACGTCCGTACCCTCTTTTCGTGCAAGAGCAAACACCGACGGCGTTATGGAATCTACGTACGCAATCTGTTCGGCCGATGAGTCCGTCTTGGGATTGCCGGTATACAATCCGTTTATATCGGTCAGATTCACGAAGAGATCGGCATTGACAAGCATGGCAATCTGGGCGGCAAGAGTATCGTTATCTCCGAAACGAATCTCTTCTACTCCAACGGAATCGTTTTCGTTGAGAATCGGCATCGCGTCGCAGGATAGAAGCTGAAACAGAGTATTACGAAGGTTCAGATATCTTTTTTTTACGTGAAGATCATCCCAGGTGAGAAGAACCTGGCCTATTGTGATCGATCGTTTGGAGAACAGGGTCTCGTACATGTGCATAAGGCGAATCTGTCCGATCGACGCACACGCCTGTTGCATGGGAATTTCGGATGGTCGAGATTTCAGACCCAGGGCTCTCATACCATGTGCTATTGCACCTGAAGACACAAGAATAATCTGCGTACCGTTTGTGCGAAGTCTGGCGATATCGTCGGCAAGGCGGAGTATTCCGGCCGAAGGTATCGTTTCTTTTGCATCGGAAAGTATTTTGCTGCCGACTTTGACGACTATTGATCGGAGTTCCGGCAGTTTGGACCGAAAGTGAGATTGCATTATTGTATCGTCTCGGTTTGCCCACTATTCCAGAGCATCAAGTTTCTTAATTACCCCTTGGAGAATTTCAACCGTTCTTTCAAGAGAATCGGTTCTGATCTCACAACCCGCCAGTTTCTCACGTGTCACCCGGTATTCTTCTTTCGCGAGTTCCTGCTGTTCCCGAATAATCTTGAGGGTACTGTTTTTCTCGTTATAATTATTTTCATACTCTTTGAGAACCGTGAGTATTCGAATCCAGTTATTCGCTCTATCCGCTCGACGATCGAGTGGGTACTCCCGGCGAAAGTTTTCGAATTCCCGAAGTGCAACATCGAAATCCGCGAAAGGGTTATCATAGTGGACATTCAGATAGGCCACTTTGTACTGCGCAGTCGCGCCCGAAGGGCTCCCGGAGTGGTCATTGGATATCTTTTTGTAGGTATGTAACGCGGATTCATAGTTGCCTTCTTGTATAAGCGAGTCCGCCTCAACCAAAGCTCGTTTATCAGCCGTGTAAAAGGGAGTCTGGGTTTCGTATGAAGGGGTGTCTCGAGCTGCTCTGTTGCCGGCACATCCCGGCAAAAAGGCAACCGCCGCACAAAGAAACGGAATAGACCTCAAACAAGCCTTGATTTTCGATGCACTCACACAATACCTCAGGTAGACGACTTGTCCAGGTTGATCATTTGCTCGCCGCTTGCCGTGTAATCCTCGACAATAGGATTGCGGATTTCGCGCAATTTGCGCGTGACCAGGGAAATCCGTTCCGTTTCCTCGAGGATTGCCTTCACTCGGTCCTTCATTTCGTCCGGGAATTCCTCCATGGACATTTCGAGGAATTGAGCGTTACCCGAGATAATCATCAGCGGGTTGTTGATTTCGTGATTTACGGATGCAACTATCTCACCGATAGCCGCAAGGCGTTTTGACTTTATCAATTCTTCCTGGGTTTGTTTCAAGTCGTTCGCCATATCAAAAAAAGCTTTGGCCAAATCACCGATTTCGTCTGACGGATACCCGCCGGGATCGAAACTGAAATCCCCTTTTGCAATCACCTGGGCCGATTCTCGAAGCCTGCGTAATGATGTCGTCATCACTCGCGAGAAGAACAATGCAAATATGATTGAGAAGAGCGATATACCGGCCACTATAATCAGTGTTAAGCTGCGGGTATTATCGATTCTGCGCTGCGTCTCTCTGATTCGTGCCGCCGACATTACTTTAATCAGTGAATCGGTTACATCCAGGCCCGATCGGAATGCCCTGTCTGTTGAATCCATGATAGAACCAACCGCGTTGATCCGTTCTGCCGTCTGAGAGTCGGTCGGGGCGGTTTTCAGTCGAACCAGTTCTCGGAAAGCCGACAGGTACTTACGGTCATTTTCGTGAATTCTGCTTCTCACAACTTGTACAAGACGCATATTCATGGGAGATTCGTCGGATTCCGCCACCACTCGATCGAGGCCGCGAATTGCGTTTACCTGATCAAGAACCGAATCAATCTGTGCGGCGCCACCCATCGATGCTTCGATAAAGTTTTTCGCCGATTCCTCTGTTCCCAGTTCGCTGTAGATGACTCTGCTTCGTACTCGGTTACCATGTGAACTGGAAATTTGCAGAAGGCGGTTTCGAATTTCGTTCTGTCGTCTCACAATCTCGGTAATTATGTTAAGGTCCGTCAGCTTCGAAGCAATAACAACAAAGGTGGTGTTGAAGAGTATGACTATCAGAAAACCAAGAAATAGTTTCGGGGCAATATTGAGTTTCATACGGTTCTCGTAAAATCTATTTAGTGCTTGTCCGAAAAGTCCCTAAAACGGACGCTGAGCCTGTCGAAGCGCCCGTTTTAGGCTGAAATCGCCGGTTTGCTTCATCAATCCGAGCGAAAACAGGACTTTTCGGACGGACACTATTTATTCATCCGGCCTGCGCCGGACCGACCGGGTGAGCAGAACATGGATGTATTTGAATGCATTGTATTAACCCAGGTTTCGCAGTCGAGATCGTGCAACAGCTTACGCAGAATGCCGTGAGTCGATTGCGAAACCTGGGTTGAGTTCTCTTTAATCATACCTTTTTTCACGACGCCTCGCATTCCCCATCCTGGATATCCCGGGTCTTCTCCCCCTCGGCGGGATGGGCCTAACAAAGCAATCGCGCAAAGAATCTTACGCATTTTGCTCTTACCTCGCCACCGCTCGGGACTGTGAATCCTGGGTTAGAAATCATAACCGGCGGAAAAATAGAGCATGTTCTGGTCTTCTATCCCGAATTTCTCGGAAAGGTGGTCTCCAATGCGTAGCAGCCGTCCCCAGGAAAACCTGACCGGACCAAAAACGGACTGATATCCTATACCGATGCCTAAACCGACAGGGGATTCCTGAAGTGCCTCGCGAAACAATTCTCGAGACGGGATGAAATCCGGTTGGTTCCAGACATGTGCCCAATCCACATTCACCCACGTCAGAAACTTTCTCCCAAGCATTCGACGGTATCCGGCGTGCGCAAGGAGCAGAATGTCGCCGGACAGGGCTCTTGGATGCAAGCCCATGAATGGAACATAATCATACACCCCAATATCGCGGAATTTCTCCTCGGGAAGTGTGCCGCCCAGATAAGTCCGTTCGACTTCCGGAAGCCTTCTGCTTGCCCAGGCGTACCTCAACCGTGTTGAGAACGTGTGGTCTGTGCCAAGGGTGAAATAATTACACAAGCTTCCGGTTGATTTAACAAAACTCTCTGTACCGCCGATCGCATCACTTGCTCCACCGACACTAATATAGTGTTTTTGCCCTTTCAGGGGGAAGGGCCATCGATCCAGATTGTCTACGGTCAGTCGAACGCTCAGGTAGGTAATGCCTTTTCGAAACAGGCCAAGGTCCACATCTTCGAATACGCTTTCGTCCGAAAGGCGAAGTTTGAACCGCTCGACCCGCACCCCGCCGTCCAACATAAGAACTCTTGCCAACTGAGTCCCAAGCATGAAGCGAACCCCGGCTTTCCGGAGTGATTTTTCATTGTAACGCTCAATTGTCTCGCTGAGCGTAGTATCTATATTCTGTCGGCGAATCTCGTACAAGGTATCCAAAGTCACGACTCGCTCGCGGGAGATGTAAGCCTGCACGCGCAATCCGCTTGCCCACCAGGGGGTGAATGACTGGTTGGAGTGTAGCTCAACGGCATATTTCTCTCTCAACATCCCAAATTGAAAGTGCGCAAGCGCACTTATGCCCGCTCCGAGCAGGTTTTCGTACGCCGGCTGTATATACGCTTCCCCGAGGTGGAATTCATCAAAACGGAGTCCAACCCTTGCGCGGAGATATGGTTTTTCCTCAACTATGATACGAACGACCATATTCTCATCAATCTGAGCATTTACCGTTTCAAAGAGATCTGTGGCATAAAGAGTCGAAACGGCCTGGTCCATTAACTCGGGAGTAAGAGGAGAACCCGATTTCATCTCCATAGCGGCCAGAAGTACACCGGCCGCGGTTTTGTGATTTCCCTCAATCCGAATGTCCCGAACAATCCCCGGGTCGATGGCCACAACGGTTCCGGAAGGACCCGTGCCGCGAACATCGACAGAGCCGAAAGAGTAGCCTTCCGAATGAAGTACTGACAAAATCCGTTCGTGCAGTGTATCTCTCGGCACGGTATCGCCATATTTCCCGGCAAACTCGATATTCAGTGAATCCAGTTTTTGCAGGGGAGAAAACCCGACCGTGTGCCATCTTACCGGAAGAATATATCCATCAGGTGATATGGGCGGATATGGCTGTGTGGACGTTGATCCCCGGTATCGTTCCGATATGAGTGGAATGGCCTCGAGCGCAGCCGTATATCCACGGTGAATAATTTCACTCAGATTAGTGAATTCGATAGTTCGAAATTCGGAAAGCTCGGGTTTGATCACGATGTCCGCAAGTTTTCTTTCGGCGACCTTTTGCCGCTCGATACCAATTGCAAGCACCTGGTTCGCCAGCTTGACCGGGTTATCCAACTGATCGCCTTCAAACATCGGAGACGTAACATCGACGGCAACTATCAATTCGGCGCCCAGTTCGATAGCCGGCTCAACGGGAATGTTCGATGAAAGACCGCCGTCGAGCAACAGCATATCCTCGAATCGAACCGGAGAAAAGGCGAGCGGAACCCCGCAGGATGCGCGTACCGCTTTGGCCAGGTTTCCTCGCGAGAACACCACTCGTTGTCCGGAAACAATGTCAGTCGCCACTACCCGAAGAGGAATCGGTAATCTGTTGAAATCACCTTCGGCATTGAACAACGGATACGCAACACGGGGAGCCAGGGCTTCGTAGAAAGCCTGGCCGTGGGATATTGAGCTGGGAAACACCGGAGAGAGGTCGCTGTCGAACCGAATCTCGAGCAGATAGTTCACTGGTTCCGCCTTCTGGCTTACCAGCAGATGCTCGCGACGCGCCGTATTTTCATAAAACCGATCCCAGTCTGTCGATTTGGCGATTTCTTCCAGACTGTCGGGCGAGTAACCGGCGGAATAAAGGGCGCCTATCATTGACCCCATGCTGGTGGCTACAATGAGATCGGGGCGAATCCCTGCTTCCTCCAATGCCTTGAGCACCCCAATCTGGGCAATACCCCGGGCTCCGCCTCCGCTTAGAACCAACGCAAAACGGTAGTCGCTCTTCTGTTCTTCCGCCGAAACCGCGGATGTCACGGCAAGCACCGTCTGAAGGAGGATCGGGGCGATCTTAATGAGGTGAATTAAACGCATAGAATATTCCAAACCGTTGGGGCCGGAAAACTGAAGCCCAGTGTGGACAAGTATGTTTTCCGGCCATGTGGCCCCTAACCCAAGTTTCGCAATCAACTCACGGTCCCGCCGGGCGGGACTCAAGGTATCTCCC